>NZ_JBJNRJ010000022.1:44721-65282 GCF_046233715.1 Trujillonella humicola
CCGCCCGCCGGTCTGCCCCACCGCCCCCCCCCCCCCCCCGCCGCGCCCGCCCTCCCGGCCCCCTGCCGCCGCTCGACGCGGCCGCCGAGTGGCCACTTCGGTGGTCAGGGGCGGCCTCGGAACCGGCGGTAGGTGCGGACGAGCTCGGCGGTCGAGGCGTCCTGGTCGAGCTCCGGCGGCTGCTCGCCGGTGAGCGCCGGCGCGAGCTCGCGGGCCATCACCTTGCCCAGCTCCACGCCCCACTGGTCGAACGAGTCGATCTGCCAGATCACGCCCTGGGTGAGCACCGTGTGCTCGTAGAAGGCGACGAGCTGCCCGAGGGTGGACGGCGTCAGCTGCGGCGCGAGGATCGTCGTGCTGGGCCGGTTGCCGGGCATGACCTTGTGCGGCACGAGCTCGGCCGGCGTCCCCTCGGCGGCGACCTCCTCCGCGGTCCGGCCGAAGGCGAGCACCGCCGACTGGGCGAACATGTTGGCCATCAGCAGGTCGTGCATCTCGCCGAGGGCCGTGCCGTCGAGTCCGGGGCCCGGCTGCCCGAAGCCGATGAAGTCCGCGGGCACGAGCGCCGTCCCCTGGTGCAGCAACTGGTGGAACGCGTGCTGCCCGTTGGTGCCCGGCTCCCCCCAGTAGACCTCGCCGGTCGCCGTCGTCACCGCCTCGCCGTCCCACCGGACCGACTTGCCGTTGCTCTCCATCGTCAGCTGCTGCAGGTAGGCGGGCAGCCGGGACAGGTACTGGCTGTAGGGCAGGACGGCGTGGGTCTGGGCGCCGAGGAAGTCGGTGCACCAGACGTTGATCAGCCCCTGGAGGACCGGCAGGTTCTCCGCCAGCGGCGCGGTCCGCACGTGCTCGTCGACGGCGGCGAACCCGGCGAGCATCTCGCGGTAGGCCGCCGGCCCGATGGCGACCATGAGCGACAGGCCGATGGCCGAGGTGAACGAGTAGCGGCCGCCGACCCAGTCCCAGAAGCCGAACATGTTGTCGGGATCGATGCCGAACGCGCGGACCGCGTCGGTGTTGGTGGAGACGGCGACGAAGTGCTTGGCGACGGCGCTCTCGTCGCCGCCGAGCCCCCTCACCAGCCAGTCGCGGGCGACCGAGGCGTTGGTGAGCGTCTCCAGCGTGGTGAAGGTCTTGGAGGAGACGACGAACAGCGTCTGCGCCGGGTCGAGGTCGCGGGTGGCCTCGGCGAAGTCGGTCGGGTCGATGTTGGAGACGAACCGGGCGGTGATCCCGCGGTCGGCGTAGGCGCGCAGGGCGCTGTAGGCCATCGCCGGCCCGAGGTCGGAGCCGCCGATGCCGATGTTCACCACGGCGCGGATCGGCTTGCCGGTGTGGCCCTTCCACTCCCCCGACCGGACGCGGTCGGCGAAGGCGGCCATCCGGTCCAGCACCTCGTGCACGTCGCGGGTCACGTCCTGCCCGTCGACGACGAGCTCGGTGGACCGCGGCGCGCGCAGGGCCACGTGCAGGACGGCGCGGTCCTCGGTCACGTTGATCCGCTCGCCGGCGAACATCGCGGCGATCCGTCCGGGCAGTCCGGCCCGCTCGGCCACGGCCACCAGCAGCCGCAGCGTCTCGTCGGTGACCCGGTGCTTGGACTGGTCGACGACGAGGTCGGCGACGCAGCGGGTCATGCGCCGGGCACGTTCGGGGTCCTCGCCGAACAGCTCGCGCAGGGTGCGGTCGCGCAGTTGCGCGTGGTGGTCGGCCAGGGCCTGCCACTCGGGGGTCTCGGTGATGTCCAGAGCCGTCGTGAGCGCCGCAGCATCCATGCCGCACACCCTGCCCGACCAGCGGCCTCCCGCAACCGCCGGTCCGGCGCGGGGGCGGCATCACCGACGGGTCCCCGGCCGGGACCGGCTACGGGTCCTCGGCCGCGGCGAGGTCGCCGGCGGACGCCGCCGCCCCGGCCGACGTCAGCCCGCTGCGACGTCGCCGCCCTGCCCGCAGCACCCTCCGGACTCCCCCGCCGGGGCCGGCCCGCCGAAGGTCGGGCTGTCGGCCAGCACCGTGTAGACCTCCCAGCGCTCCCCGTCGGGCCCGGTCACCCACGCCTTGTCCTGGGTGGCGTAGCAGCAGGTGGTGCCCATCTCCTCGTCGGCGAGCAGACCGGCGCCGGTGAGCCGGCCGATCTCGGCGTGCACCTCGCCGCTCGTGCCGTGCTCGATGCCGAGGTGGTTCAGCCCGCCGCCGCGGCCGGGGTTCTCCAGCAGCACGAGCTTGAGCGGCGGCTCGGCGACGGCGAAGTTCGCGTAGCCGGGGCGGCGCTTGGCCGGCTCGACACCGAGCAGGCGGGTGTAGAAGCCGACGGCCTGCTCGAGGTCGTCGACGTCGAGGGCGAGCTGGATCCGGGACACGGGGGCCTCCCTTGGATGAGACGTATGTCGAAGAGGTGGCCCCACTGTGGCGACCTCCTTGACATACGTCAAGAGGGTGCCAGGCTGGATCCGTGCCCAAGGCCCTGCCCGTGCTCGACACCACCGCCCCCGTCTGCTGCGCGCCGGTCGCCGCCGCGCCGATGACCGAGGACGCCGCGGTGGAGGTCGCCCTGCGGCTCAAGGCGCTGGCCGATCCCGTGCGGCTGCGGCTGATGTCGCTGCTGCTCACCCGGGACGAGGTCTGCACCTGCGACCTCGCGCCGCTCGTCGGGGTGACGGAGGCCACCGTGAGCCACCACCTCGGCCAGTTGCGGAAGGCCGGGCTGGTCACCGGCGAGCGGCGGGGGATGAACGTCTTCCACCGCGCCCGGCGGGAGTCGCTCGGCGCGCTGGCGCGGGTCCTCGACCCCGGCTGCTGCTGACGGGGCGGTTCAGCGGGGGATGCCGGCCACCGCGGCGAGGTGGCCGGCGATCCGGCGGACCATCAGGTCGGCGCCGAAGTCCCGCACCGCCCGCGCCCGTGCCCGTGCCCCGAGGTCGGCGCGCCGCTCCGCATCGGTGAGCAGCTCGCGCAGCGCCGCGGCCAGCGCTGCGTCGTCCTCCACCGGGACGACGACGGCGTCGTCCCCCACCGCCGTCCGCACGTCGCCGACGTCGGTCGACACGCAGGGCAGCCCGGCGGCCATCGCCTCGAGCAGCACCAGCGGCAGCGCCTCGCGGCGGGAGGAGAGGCAGAAGACGTCGACCTGCCGCAGGAACGCCGCGGCGTCCTCGACGAACCCCGGGAAGGTGACCGGCAGGCCCGCCGCCGCCGCGCGCAGGGCGGCCTCCTCGCGCCCGGCTCCTCCGAGGACGACGTCGAACTCCACCCCCTCGCGGCGCAGCCGCGCGACCGCGGCCAGCAGCACGTCGAAGCCCTTCTGCGGAGTGAGCCGGCCGAAGCTGCCCAGCCGGGGCAGGACGTTCCCGGCCGGGCCCGGGGCGGTCGCGGGCACCTCCACCCCGTTGGGGACCACGTGCACCCGGCCGGCGGGCACCCGCAGGTCGGTGACGACCTGGTCGCGGATCTCGGTGGCCGGGGTGACCACCAGGGCGAAGCCGGCGTAGAGGTCGGCCAGCCGCCGCCGGGCCGCGCCGGTGCCGGTGTCGCCGACCAGGTGGAGGACCCCCACCGTGGGCGCCACCGACTGCGCGGCGGCGACCGCGGCGGCGTTGGACCCCGGGTCGACGAGGTTGACCCAGACGACGTCGGGCCGGGTGGCCGCGATCGCCGCGCGCATCTCGGACGACGCGGCCGAGTGGCGGGCGAGCGGGACCACGACCGGGTCCCACGCCGCGTGCCGGTCGGCCAGCGGCTCGGCGCAGACCAGCCGCACCGACCAGCCCAGCGCGGGCAGGTGGCGCAGCAGCGCGGTCAGGTGGACGTCGGCGCCGCCCCAGGTCTCGGTGTCGCTGACCAGCGTGATGCGGGGGCTCACGCGGCGAGCTCGCGGGCCGCCGCCAGGACGGCGTCCGGGCCGATCGTCCGCGCGCAGCGGAACTCGATGGGGCAGACCAGGTGCGGGCAGGGCGCGCAGGCCACGTCGGGCACGAGCGCGCGGTGCCGCGGCCCGCCGTGCGCCCATCGGACCGGATCGCCGGGGAGGAACACCGTCACGCTGCGCCCGCCGACCGCCGCCGCCAGGTGCGCCGATCCGGTGTCGTTGCCGACCAGGACCGCGGCGTCGCGCAGCAGCGCAGCGAGCCCACCGAGGCCGGTGGCGCCGGTGAGGTCGACCGCCGGCGCCCGCATCGCCGCGGCCACCGCGGCCGGCTGCGGCTCACCCGGCACGCCGGTGAGGACGACGGCCAGCCCGTCGGCGGCCAGCGCGTCGCCGACCGCCGCGTAGCGCGCGACCGGCCAGCGGCGGGTCGCCGCCGACGCCCCCGGGTGCAGGACGGCGTACCCGCCGGGGGTCAGGCCGTGGCGGGCGAGGGTCGCAGCGTGCTCGGCCTCGTCGTCGGGGCGCAGGACGAAGCGCATGCCGGCGTCCGTGTCGGCCTGACCGGCGGCGGGCAGCCCCAGGCGCTCGAGCAGCCGGACGTGCCGCTGCGCCTCGTGCAGGTCGAGCGGGTAGCGCAGGTGCAGCGCCTCGGCACCGGGCGGGACCGGCCACCCGGTGGGCGCGAAGCCGCCGGTGAGCCGGGCGCCGAGGGCGGCGGTCACCCGGTTGGCGGCCGGCCGGTCGCCGTAGGCCTGCAGCGCGAGGTCGAAGCCGCGGCCCGCCGCCGTGAAGGCGGCCCAGCCCGCGGGGTCGACCGGGCCGTCGGGGATCCCCGCGGCGCCGGGGAAGGGCAGCAGCTCGTCGACCAGCGGCCGGCCCTCGGCCGGGCCGAGCCGCTCGACCACCGGCCGCATCCGCTCCCAGGTGGCGAGTGCGACGTGCACGTCGGGCCGGGCGGCCCGCAACCGGTGCAGCGCGGGCAGCGTGCACAGCAGGTCGCCCAGCCCCACCCGCATCCGCACCAGGAGCACGCGTCGGACGGCGGGATCGGCGAGCGGCGGCACGGCGGCCCTCCTGCCCCGCCCGGTGCTCCCCCAATCCTGCGAGGCGCGCCATCCCGTGGTGCACTACGGGTCCTCTCGGGAAGGGAGGCCACGCCGCCCACACGGAGGTCCACGTGCTGCCCCACCCCGTCGACGACGACCGGGAACCGACCGATCCCCTGCACGTGCTGCGCCTGTGCAGCGTCTTCGAGCCGGAGCGGCCCTCCTCGGCGGCGCCCGCCGGGTCGCGCCCGGGCCTGCCCGGCGCGCTGGACGGGCGGGCGGCCCGGTTCGACCCCATCGGCGGCATGCAGAACCACACGGCGACGCTGACCCGCTGCCTCGACGCGCAGGGCCACCGGCAGACCGTGGTGACCTCGCGGCTGGCGGCGCGCGCCGGGGTCGGCCGGCTCGGCCGGTCGGCGACGGTGCACCGCACGGGACTGCCGATCGCCCGCCTCCGCCAGCTCTGGGCGCTGACCGCGCTGCCGCGGGTGCTGCGGGTGCGGCGCCGAGGCTCCGGGCCGGTCGACGTCGTGCACGCCCACCAGGGCGAGGACCTGGCGCTGCTGCCGCTGGCCCGGCTGGCGGCGTGGCGGCACGCGTGCCCGCTCGTGGTCACGCTGCACTGCAGCGTCGGGCACACGCTCACCGGGGGCTCGCCGCGGGCGCGGCTGCTCCGGGCGGTCGGCGGCCGGGTCGAGCGCAGCGCGCTGCGCCGGGCGGACGCCGTGGTGGTCCTCACCGAGCGGACCGCGGCGGCGGTGCGCGCCGACGGCGTGCCGGCGCAGCGGGTGCACACCATCCCGTCGGGGTTCGACCCGGCGCTGTTCGCCGGGACCGGCGCGGACGTGCTCGCCGGGATCGGCCGGCCACGGATCGGCTACGTCGGCCGCCTGGCGCCGCAGAAGCGCCCCGACGTGCTCGTCGAGGCCTTCGGGCTGATGCGCGAGCGCGCGGAGCTGGTGGTCGTGGGGGACGGCCCGGACCGCGCGCTGGTCGAGCGGGCGGTCGAGGCGAGTCCGGCGCGGGAGCGGATCACGCTGCGCGGGTTCGTGGCGCACGACGCCGTCCCGGGGGTGCTCGCGGCGCTGGACGTGCTGGTGCTGCCGTCGGCCTACGAGGAGATGGGGTCGGTGCTGACCGAGGCGATGGCGGCCGGGCTGCCGGTGGTGGCCAGCGACGTCGGCGGCATCCCCGCGGTGGTGCGCGACGGCGTCACCGGCCTGCTGGTGCCGCCGCTGGACGCCGCCGCACTGGCGGCCGCGCTGGACCGGGTGGTCGGCGACCCGGAGCTGCGGGCGCGGCTGGCCGCCGGGGCCCGGGCACGCGCCGACGAGTACGCGTGGCCGCGGCTGGCCGGCCGGGTGGCCGCCGTGTACACCCGGATCCGCGCGCGGGTGCACGGCCGGGTGCGGGAGGCCGTGAGCGCGTGACCGGCTCGCGCGCCGGGGTGCCGCGGGTCGCCGTCCTGCTGCCCGTGCACTCCTCCCCCTCCTCCCCGCACGCCGCCTTCCTGCCCCGGGCGCTGGGCTCGCTGCTGGGCCAGACGGTCGTGGACTGGGAGGCGGTGGTGGTCGACGACGGCTCGCCCGATACCGGCGCGGTCGCGGCGGCGCTGCCCGGCGACCCCCGGATCCGGCTCCTGCGGCACGGGGAGAACCGGGGGCTGGGGGCGGCGCTGAACACCGGGCTGGACGCGACGACCGCGCCGGTGGTCGCCTACCTGCCCGCCGACGACGTGTGGGCGCCCGGCCACCTCGGAGCCCTGCTCGGCTGCCTCGCCGACCCGGCCGTCGCGCGGGCCCGCTCGGGACTGGCCGAGCCGTCGGACACCGCCTACGACCAGCTGGTGCAGGTGGCGCACCGGCGCACCGGCGAGCGGTGGACCGAGCGGGCCGAGCTGGAGACCGACGACCTCGACCGGCTGCTGTGGCGCCGGCTCGACGCGGCGGGCGCGGTGGCGGACACCGGCCGGGTCACCTGCGGGTGGACCCGGCACCCCGGTCAGCGGTCGCGGGCGATCCGGGCGGCGTACGACGGCGGGCTGAACGTCTTCCGGGCGCGGTACGGGGTCGCGCAGCCGCTGCGCTTCGCCTCCACCGACGGGGCCGACGTCGACGAGGGAGCCCGCTACGCGCGCTTCCGTGGTCGCGTGTACCGGCCGGCGGTCGACGGCCTGCGGGTGCTGGTCGTGGGCGAGCTGGCGTTCAACCCCGAGCGGGTGCTGGCGCTCGCCGAGCGCGGGCACCGGCTCACCGGGCTGTGGACGGCGACCGGTCTGGGCGACTCGACCGTCGGGCCGCTGCCGTTCGGGCACGTGGCCGACCTCGGCGCGGTGCACGACCTGGCCGCCGCCGGGTGGCGGGAGGCGGTGCGCGCGCTCGCCCCCGACGTCGTGTGGGCGCAGCTGAACTGGCGCGCGGTGCCGCTGGCGCACGCCGTCCGCGCGGCCTTCCCGGAGCTGCCCTTCGTGTGGCACTTCAAGGAGGCGCCGCAGCGCAGCGTCGTGCGCGGGGAGTGGCCGCTGCTGGCCGAGCTGGTGACCGGCGCCGACGCCTGCCTGTTCTGCAGCGAGGAGGAGCGGGACTGGTTCGCCCTCGCGCTCGCCGGCCGGGTCGACCGGGCACGGCTGGGGGTGCTGGACGGCGACCTGCCGCCGCGCGAGTGGCACGACGCCCCGCTCGCCCCGAAGCTCTCGGACGCCGACGGGCAGCCGCACGCCGTGCTCGCCGGCCGCCCCTCCGGCCTGGACCTCGACTGGGTCCTGGCGCTGGCGCGGCGCGGGGTGCACACCCACCTCTACGGGCAGGTGCGGGCGCCCGGACCGACCGGCGCGTGGACCGGCTGGTTGGACGAGGCGCTCGTCCGGGCGCCGGACCACGTGCACGTGCACCCGCCGATCGGCCCCGAGCGGTGGGTGGCGGAGCTGTCGCGGTACGACGCCGGCTGGCTGCACCGGTTCGACAGCGTCAACGGCGGTGACCTGCGGCTGGCCTCCTGGGACGACCTCAACTCCCCCGCGCGCCTGCCGGTCTGCCTGGCGGCGGGACTCCCGCTGCTGCAGCAGTCCAACCCCGGGTCGCTGGTGTCGGTGGAACGGGTGCTCCGCGCCGAGGGCACCGGTCTGCTCTACCGCGGCCCGGACGACGTCGCGGACCTGCTGGCCGAGGAGGTCCGCACCCGCGCCGGTGCCAGCGCCGCGCTGGCGGTACGGGAGCGGCACACCTTCGACGCGCACGCCGACCGGCTCGTCGAGCTGTTCCGCTCCGTCCTCCGCTGACGCTCTCCTGAGCTCCTGGGACGACACGTCGACATGGCGGCATGGCGGCATGGCGGCATGGCGGCACGGCGACGAGACGGCATCGCGACGAGACGGCACGGCGACACGACGGCAGGGCGACATGGCGGCATGGCGACGAGTCCTCCTGTCGGGGAGATCGGGATGTCGGTCGACCGCGCCGGTCGGTGGCCGGGAGCCGGTCGGGCGATCAGTACGGCGGCGGGTCGCTGCCGTGGTCCAGGGGCGGGCTGTCCGGGCCGATCCGTGAGCGCCTGATCAGCTCGCGGATGCCTGGTGCCCGCGGTCGCGGTCCGGGCTCCGGTCCGCCCGCTGCAGCTCCGCCGGTGTCGGGGTCGTCCGGTGGGTCCGGTGGGTCCGGTGGGCGCAGTCCGGGAGGGCGGGTGCTGCGGGTGATCCCCGACGGGGTGGTCACCGTGAGCGTGCCGTCGTCGGCCAGGGCGAACTGCCAGCCCTGGGCGAAGGTCTTGAGCCGGTGGTGGCTGCGGCAGAGGCAGCAGAGGTTGGCGCAGTCGGTCTCGCCGCCGCAGGCGTGCGGCACGACGTGGTCGGCGTCGGCCCAGCCGACCCGCTGCCCGCAGGTGGGGAAGCGGCAGGTGCGGTCGCGGGTGTGCACGAACCGCTGCTGCGGCCGGCTCGGGGTGTAGCCGTCGACCCGCTCGGGCCGGCCCAGCACCGCGCACGAGCAGTCCTGGTCCCGGTGGTCGGGGCAGCCGCGGCGGGCGAAGGCACGCAGCTGGTCCAGCGTGCAGGTGGCCAGCAATGCACCGTCGTCGTCGGTCAGTCCGAGGGTGACCGACCCACCGGCCGGCGCACGCAGCCCGAGCGCGTCCAGGCGGTGCAGCAGCTGCCGCAGGTGGGCGCCGGTGACCACGAGTCCCGACACCTCCCCGGCCTGGTCCGAGGCGCCCTCGAGCGCCGACAGGGAGGCGGTGATCTGCAGGTTCGCGGTCACCGGCGGCAGGTCCGGGTGCCAGAACCGCAGCACCGTCGCCAGCCACATGCGGGTACGCAGCTGCCCGATCGGCCGCGGGTCGCCGTCGGCCCTGGCCAGGCGGGCCAGCTGGTCGATCACGCTGTACGCCGCGGCGGCCTCGTCGGCGGGCAGGTCGACGGCGACAGTGGCCATCCCCTCCCGGGTGGACGGGTAGATCCGCACGTCGGCGGCCTTCTCCGCCTCCTGCCTCGCCTTCTCCGCCTGCTTGGGTGCGTACTCCAGCAGCAGGCCCGCGGCCCGCTCGCGCAGCCGGCGCAGCGACAGGTCCGCCGCCTCGGGCAGCAGCGCGGCCTCCACCCGGCGGGACACACCGGGGTCGGCGTGCTCGAGCACCTCGGCCAGCAGCTTGGCCCGCGGCTCGTCCAGCTCTCCGGCGGCCAGCGCGGCGAAGGTCCCCGGCAGGTTCGTCCGCCACGTCCAGGCCCGGATGGCCAGGTTCGCCGCCGTCCCCCGCCCGCAGTTGAGCACCAGCCCCAGCTCGGCGGGGAAGAACTCCGAGATCCCCGGCAGCGCCCGCTCCGCCGACCAGCCGGCCCGGGACCCGCGAGCGCCGGCCGGCGGGTCCTCGCCGTCGGGTGACTCGTCGGCCAGCCCGCACACCAGCTCGGCCTCGTAGGCAGCCAGCCGCGCCCGCTCGGCCACCAGCCGCTCCAATGCCAGCGCCTTCTCCGACCGCGTCAGCAGCTCGACCGGCAGCCGCGACACCGACCCGGGAACGTCGAGCAGGCACTCGACCAGCGCACGCTCCACGCGCGACTGCGACTCGACCGCCGGCGACATGATCCGAACATACGTTTGAGGTACGACATTTCTCGCAAGACGGCACCGCTGCGCGGCCACCGGTCCACAGTGCGGGCGTCCCCCGGACGTTGCCGGTCATGCAGCACCGGCAACGTCGGGGGTACGCCCGCAAGGTGCGCGGGCAAGGGCGCGACCCTGGCCGGCGGGGGCGGGGGTGGCCAGGCCCCCGCCCCCGGCGGAGCTCTCAGGAGGTGTGGTGGACCTCCTGCAGGGCGTGCACCGGTGTCGGTATCCCCTCGTAGCGGGCCTTGAGCTGCAGCGCGAGGTAGAGCGAGTAGTGCCGCGACTGGTGCAGGTTGCCGCCGTGGAACCACAGCCCCTCCTGCTGGGTGGGCTTCCACATGTTCCGCTGCTCGCCCTCCCACGGACCCGGGTCTTTCGTGGTGTCCGAGCCCAGCCCCCACACCTTGCCGACCCGGTCGGCGACCTCGGGCGAGATGAGGTCCGCCGCCCAGCCGTTCATCGACCCGTACCCGGTGGCGTAGACGACGAGGTCGGCCGGCAGCTCGGTCCCGTCGTCGAGCACGACGGCGTCCTCGGTCAGGCGGGTGACCTGCCCGTGGACCAGCTTCACGTCGCCGTTTGCCACCAGGTCCGCGGCGCCCACGTCGATGTAGTAGCCGGAGCCGCGGCGCAGGTACTTCATGAACAGCCCGGACCCGTCGTCGCCCCAGTCGAGCCAGAACCCGGCCCGCTCGAGCCGGTCGTAGAAGTCGGCGTCGCGCTCGCGCATCTGCTCGTACAGCGGGATCTGGAACTCGTGCATGATCCGGTACGGCAGCGAGGCGAAAGTCAGGTCGGCCTTCTCCGTGGTCATGCCGGCGGCGACGGCCTCCTCCGAGTACAGCGCGCCCAGGCCGATGTCCATGAGCGTGTCGCTGCGGACGATGTGCGTCGACGAGCGCTGCACCATCGTCACGTCCACGCCGTGCTCCCACAGCGCGCCGCAGATGTCGAACGCGGAGTTGTTGCTGCCGACGACGACCACCCGCTTGCCGGCGTAGGCGTCCGGGCCGGGGTGCTGCGACGAGTGCTGCTGGTCGCCGCGGAACACGTCCTGCCCCGGGATCTCGGGCACGTTCGGCTTGCCGGACATCCCGGTCGCCAGGACGACGTGCCGGGGCCGCAGCGTCAGCGGCTTCCCCTCCCGCTCGACCTCGACCGTCCACTCCCCCGCCTCCGGCGAGTACGTCGCCGAGCGCGCCACGGTGCTCGGCCAGTACGGGATCTCCATCACCCGCGTGTACGACTCGAGCCAGTCGCCGATCTTGTCCTTGGGCGCGAACACCGGCCAGTTCTCCGGGAACGGCACGTAGGGCAGGTGGTCGTACCAGACCGGGTCGTGCAGGCACAGCGACTTGTACCGGCCGCGCCACTGGTCGCCGGGCCGCGGGTGCTTGTCGACCACCAGCGAGGGGACGCCGAGCTGCCGCAGCCGCGCGCCGAGCGCGATGCCGCCCTGCCCGCCGCCGATCACCAGGACGTAGGGCTGCGTGGCGACCCCGAGCTCGGCCTCCTCCTGCTGCCGCCGCTCCAGCCAGGTCAGCCGGTCGCGGTGGACCCCGTGCTCGGCGCCGAGCGGACGGCGGGGCCCGCGCGGCTCCTCGTGCCCCTTCAGCTCGTACAGGGTGGTCAGGAAGGTCCAGGCGCGCGGCTCGCCGTCCTCCTCGACCAGCCGCACCAGGCCCTTGCCGCGGCCGACCGCCGTCTCGAAGGTGAACCAGGCGGTGGTGACGCCGCCGGCCTCGTCCGGTGGCTCGCTGACCGCGAAGCCCGTCGGGTCGGTGCGGTCCAGCGTGGCGGTCAGCAGCTCGCGGACCCCGTCGCGGTCCTCGACGGTGGTGATGTTCCAGGAGAAGGCGATCAGGTCGCGCCAGAAGCTGGTGGTCGCGAACATCCCGGTGGCCCGCTCGACGTCGCGGGCGCGCAGGGCGTCGGCGAACGCGGCGAGCCACGACTCGGCGCGCTGGGCGGCCGTGGCGGGGGGCGCGTCCAGTGTCTGCGTCATGGCATCTCCTCACTAGGGTGTGACCGGCAGCACACCGCCCGCGGAGCGGCGCCGGGAGGGTTGCACCCGATTGCAGGAGGGGACGCCGGTGGGCGACTTCGGGGCGATCAGGCCCGGCACCGATCTGTCCACGCACGCCCGTGCGCTGCGGCGGGTGCACGACGCCGTGCTCGCTGGCGGCCGCCCCCCGATGCGGCCCCGGGCCGTGGTGGCACGCTCCTGGCAGCGCGTGCTGGGCGCCGGCCTGGACCCCGGCCGGGCCAACGCCCGCGACCCGCTCCCCGCGGCGGAGTGGGAGCGCCGCCGCCGCGAGTCCCCGCTCGACGCCGTCATCGGTGAGCTGCGGCAGGTGCTCGGCAGCGTCGCCGACGCCTCGCGCTTCCTGCTCGTTGTCACCGACGCCGACGGCGTGATCCTCTGGCGGGAGGGCGCGGCCGGCGTGCGGCGGCGGGCCGACGACCTCGGCTTCAGCGAGGGTGCGCTGTGGACCGAGTCCGCCGTCGGCACCAACGCGATCGGGACGGCGCTCGCGGAGGGCGCCCCCGTGCAGCTGTTCAGCGCCGAGCACTTCGAGCAGGCCCAGCACGCCTGGTACTGCACCGCCTTCCCGGTGCACGACCCGCGCACCGGCGACCTGCTCGGCGTGGTCGACGTCAGCGGGCCGGCGCTCACCCTGCACCCCGCGCTCACGGCGCTGGTGGAGACGGCGGTGCGGCTGGCCGAGGCCCAGCTGTGGCGGCACCACGAGCTGCGGCTGGAACGGCTGCGGCGCTCGGCGGAGACCGTGCTGGCCACCGTGCGCGGTCCGCTGCTGCTGGTCGACGAGCACGGCTGGGTGGCCTCCCACGTGGGCGTCGCCGTCCGCGAGCGGGTGGAGGTGCCGCGGGCGGGGCACGCCCTCGCCGTCCCCGGGCTGGGCCTGTGCACGCCGGAGCGGCTCGGCGAGGGCTGGCTGGTCCGGCCGCGCGGGGCCGGGCGGCCGATCGAGGCGACGCTCGTCCGGGGCGACCGGCCGGTGCTCGAGGTCCGCGCCGACGGCGAGCCCTGGCGGGCGGCGCTCTCGCCGCGGCACGCCGAACTGCTCGCCCTGCTGGCCGCCGCGGGGCCGTCCGGGTTGTCGGCGGGACGCCTGTCGGCCCTGCTGTTCGGCGATGCCGGGCACGTGGTGACCGTGCGTGCCGAGGTGTCGCGATTGCGGCGGGTCGTCGGTGCGCTCGTGGCCACCACCCCCTACCGGCTGGCCGACGGCGTCCGCCTGGAGGTCCGCCCGGCCGGCTGATCCACCGCGCGGTCAGCGGGGCGTGTCGGAGTCCTCGGAGCCGGACCGGCCGCCGGACCGGTGCCGCATCCTGGCCACGACCCGCTCGGGCAGGTGCGCGTGCGGCAGGTGCACGTGCGGCAGGTGCAGGTGCGGCAGCCCGAGGTGCGGCACGCCGACCCGCCGTGCGCGGCCGCGGGGCCGCGCGGCCCGGCGCCCCCGCACACGCAGCGAGGGCGACGCCCGCCCGAGCCGGCCCCGTCCCGCGCCGGGGCCGACCGCCACGCCGACACCAGGGTCTCGGCCTGCCGGCGGCGGACCGCGGCCTCGCGCCGGGCCGCCCGTTCCCGGGCGGCCCGGGCACGGCGCTCCGAGCGCGCGGTGTTGCCCCGTGCCAGCCAGACGACGACGGCGGTGGCCGCGGCGAAGCCGACGACCGAGACGACTCCCCACTCCATGACGGCCCCTCCTCTGAGGCCGTCGCGCCGCACCGACCCCGGGCGCGCGACGATGGCGTCAGGGTCCCGCGCGTGGGTCGGCACCGCCAGGCAACCGGTCGCGCCGGGGCCGCGACGCGCCGTGGGACACGCCGACCCCGATGGCCGGACATCGATGCTCGTCGATACGATGCGCGTCGATGGACACCGACGAGCCGGCCGACGCCTGCTGCACCCCTGCCGACGGCACCGCCATGAGCGCCGACCGCGCCGCCGAGGTGGCCGCGCTGCTCAAGGCCCTGGCCGACCCCGTGCGCCTGCGGCTGGTCAGCCTCATCGCCTCGACCGGCAGCGGCGAGGCGTGCGTGTGCGACCTCAACGCCGCCTTCGCGCTCACCCAGGCCACGGTCAGCCACCACCTCAAGGTGCTGCATACCGCCGGCGTGCTCGACCGCGACAAGCGCGGGGTGTGGGCCTACTACCGGGTGCGGCCCGAGGCGCTGGCCGCCGTCGCCGACGTCTTCAGCTCGCCGAGCCTGGCCGGAACGGCCCCGGCCCTCGCGGGGACGACGGCGTGAGCGACGTCGTCGGCGAGACCGCCCGCGCCGGGACCGAGGCGCCGGTCCTGCAGCGGCTGTCCCCGCTCGACCGGTTCCTGCCGGTGTGGATCCTCGCCGCGATGGCCGCCGGTGTGCTGCTGGGCCGGCTCGTGCCCAGGCTGGACGAGGCCCTGGAGGCCGTCGAGGTGGGCGACATCAGCCTCCCGATCGCCGTCGGCCTGCTGCTGATGATGTACCCGGTGCTGGCCAAGGTCCGGTACTCCGAGGTGGACCGGGTCACCGGCGACCGGAGGCTGCTCGCCGCCAGCCTGGCGCTGAACTGGCTGCTCGGGCCCGCGCTGATGTTCGCCCTGGCGTGGCTGCTGCTGTTCGACCTGCCCGAGTACCGCACCGGCCTGATCATCGTCGGCCTGGCCCGCTGCATCGCGATGGTGCTGATCTGGAACGACCTCGCCTGCGGTGACCGGGAGGCCGCCGCGGTGCTGGTCGCCATCAATTCGGTGTTCCAGATCGTCGCGTTCGCCGCCCTGGGCTGGTTCTACCTCCAGGTGCTGCCCGGGTGGCTCGGCCTGGAGACGACGTCCGCGGAGTTCAGCACGTGGGCGATCCTGCTCAGCGTCCTGGTCTTCCTCGGCATCCCGCTCGTGGCCGGCTTCCTCACCCGCACCCTGGGTGAGCGGGCGAAGGGCCGGGACTGGTACGAGAGCCGGCTGCTGCCCAGGATCGGGCCGATCGCGCTCTACGGCCTGCTCTTCACGATCGTCATGCTCTTCGCCCTGCAGGGCGACGCGATCACCTCCCAGCCCTGGGACGTCGCCCGCATCGCCGTCCCCCTGCTGGCCTACTTCGCGCTCATGTTCGGCGGCTCGTTCCTGCTCGGCATGCGGCTGGGCCTGGGCTACGCCAGGACCGCGACGCTGGCCTTCACCGCCGCCGGGAACAACTTCGAGCTCGCCATCGCCGTGGCCATCGGCACCTTCGGCGTCACCAGCGGCCAGGCGCTGGCCGGCGTGGTGGGCCCGCTGATCGAGGTGCCGGTCCTCGTCGGGCTGGTCTACGTGTCCCTGTGGGCCGCCCGCCGCTGGTTCCCCGGTGATCCCACGGTCGCCGACGCCCTGCGGGGTGCCCGATGACCACCGACGACAGGTCCCTGCCCGGCCGGCACCGCCTGGCCGAGCTGCACCCCGCCGCCGCGTCGGCCTGACCCCCACCCCCACCCGAGAGGTCCCCCGTGCCCGACAAGCCCAGCGTCCTGTTCGTGTGCGTGCACAACGCCGGCCGCTCGCAGATGGCCGCCGGCTGGCTGCGCGCCCTGGCCGGGGACGCCGTCGAGGTCCGCTCCGCCGGCTCTCTGCCCGCCGACCGGGTCAACCCCGCCGCCGTCCAGGCCATGGCCGAGGCCGGCATCGACATCACCGACCAGCGACCGAAGGTGCTCACCTCCGAGGCGGTCGAGTCCTCCGACGTCGTCGTCACCATGGGCTGCGGCGACGCCTGCCCGGTCTTCCCGGGCAAGCGCTACCTGGACTGGCCCCTGGACGACCCGGCCGGACAGGGCGTCGACGCCGTGCGGCCGATCCGCGACGAGATCGAGCGGCGGATCCGCGGGCTGTTGGCCGAGCTCGGGGTCCCCGCCGCCGCGTGAGTCGGGCGCAGACGCCGGCGCAGGCCATCCGGGCCGGCCAGCGGCCGACGGCGGCCGGGTCCTCGGCGTCGACCGAGCGCAGCGGGGCCAGGGCCGTCGCCTGTACCACGGCCAGCGCGATCCACTCCTCCGCCTCGCCGGCCGTCACCCCGGCGCGCAGCTCGCCGGCCCCGGCTGCACGGGCCACGAACGGGCGGATCGTCGCCGCCGCCCGTTCCCGCTCCCGGCCCGAGCGCAGCGCCATGTAGGTGGCCAGGCTCTCGTCACCGGCGGCCAGGTGCGCGCCGACCCGGTAGCGGACGGTCGTGGCGGCGAGCACCTGGGCCAGCGCGGCGACGGCGACGTCCTGCATCGTCGTCTTCGCGCGGCCGTACCGGGCGGTGCACCGCATGCCGCCTGCAGGATCCGGTCGCGGGTCTCGTCCCGGACCTCGGTCCCGGTCGCGCGGGCCGGGTCGGCGCTGCTCACGCCGTCCAGTCCTGCACAGCGGACGCCCGCCACCCCAGCGGCCGGCCCGCCGGGATCCCCCTCAGGGGTCGTGCCGGTAACCGGTGACCCACAGCCCCGGCAGCACCTCGCGGTCCCCGGTGGGGACGAAGCCGAGCCGCTCGTACAGCGCCCGGGCGGGCGCGTTGTCCCGGCCGGTGGCGACCACGGTGGCCCGGGCGCCGGCCGCGGCCAGCACCGACCGCACCAGCGCCGTCCCGATCCCCCGCCGTCCGGCCGCGGGGGCCACGACCAGCCGGTGGACGTCGACCCGGTCGCCCTCGTCGGTCCAGGCCACCGCCCCGGTCAGGCGGCGGCCGGCCCGCACCCCGGTCCAGCGCAGCGCCGCCGCCCGCAGCGCGGCGAGGTCCTCGTGCAGCGGCGGGATGCGGTCGTCGCCGATCAGCGCGGCCTCCACCGCGTAGGCCGCGCGCTGCAGCGCCAGCAGCTCGGCGGCGAGCACCGCGTCGCCGCGCGGGTCGAGCGGGACGGTCACCGGCCGGCCGGCTCCTCGAGCGGGAGCCGGACCTGGAACCGGGTGTCGCCCGGGCGCGACTCCAGCCGCAGGTCGCCGCCGTGCCGGTTGACGACGATCCGCCAGGAGACGTCCAGGCCCAGCCCGGTGCCCTGGCCGACCGGCTTGGTGGTGAAGAACGGCTCGAACACCCGCCGGCGCAGCGCCTCGGGGACGCCGGGACCGGTGTCCCCGATCTCCACGAGCGCCCGGTCGCCGTCGCGCGCCGTCCGCAGGGTGAGCGTGCCCGACCCCGCCATCGCGTCGAGCGCGTTGTGGATCAGGTTGGTCCAGACCTGGTTCAGCTCGCCGGCGTAGGCCGGCACCGGCGGCAGCGACCGGTCGTAGTCCTTCACGACGGTCACACCGGGGGCGATCTTCCCGCTCATCACCGTGAGCGTGGCGTCCAGCCCCAGGTGCAGGTCGGTGGCCTGGTGCGGGGTGCGGTCCATCTGCGAGTACTGCTTGGCGGCGTCGACCAGCGCCGAGATCCGCCCGGTGCTCTCCGCGATCTCCACCACCAGCGACTCGGTCTCCACCGCGTAGGCCAGCCACTGCAGCGCCGCCGGCAGGAACTCCGGCCCGACGGCGTCGGCGACCCGCTCCAGGTCGCCGGGGCCCAGGCCCGCGCCGACGAACACCCCGGCGAGGTCCCAGGCGCGCTCGACGTCGCGTTCCTCCAGCCAGTCGCCCAGCTCGTCCTCGCGGTCGGAGCGCTCGACCGGGCCCAGGTCGACCGCCGGGCCCATGCGGGCGACGACGTCCTCCTGCACCGTCGTGAGCGCGCGGAGCACCTCGCCGGGAACGTGCCCGTCCGACAGCTTCGCCAGCTTCTGCCGCATCCCCGCCATCCGCTCGCGCAGCGCGGCGGTGGCGCGGGCGGCCGCGGCGGCCGGGTTGTTCAGCTCGTGGGTGAGCCCGGCGGTCAGCTTGCCCAGCGCGAGCAGCCGCTCCCGCTGGCCCACGACCTCGTTGGAGTTCCGGGTGCCGACGAACAGGCCCTCCAGCAGGTGCACCGCCATCGGGTACCACCGCTGGAACACCTCGGCGAACGGCCCGGCCGGCAGCGCGAGGAACCGGCAGTCGGTGACCGCGCGGACCGTCGCCGGGTACACCTGGCTGATCCGGTCCCGCATGTAGAACTGCACCGCGCCGGAGTAGACGCCGCGGGAGTCGGTCCGCACCGTCTCGACCTCGCTGCCGCCCACCCGCCGCAGCATGGTCATCGTCCCGTCGAGGAGGACGAAGAAGCACTCGGCCGGCTCGCCCTCCACCGACACCTCGGTACCGGCCGGGCACTCCACGACGTCGCCGTTCGCGGCGACCCAGGCCAGCTGCGCGTCGTCGAGGTCCTCGAACAGGAACAGCCCGCGCAGCTCGTCCGGCGCGAGGCGGGTCCCGGGACCGGAGGACGCGGCGGCGGTCACCGCTCCCCCAGGTACCGGTGCACCAGGGTGACCGCGAGCGCGCCCTCGCCGACGGCGGAGGCCACCCGCTTCACCGAGTCGGCGCGCACGTCGCCGGCCACGAACACCCCGGGCACGCTGGACTCCAGCAGCCACGGATCGCGCTCGAGCGACCAGCCGCGCGGGCGGGCGCCGTCGCTCACCAGGCTCGGTCCGGTCGGGATGAACCCGCGCTCGTCGCGCACGACGACGCCGTCCAGCCAGCCGGTGCGCGGGGCGCCGCCGATGAAGACGAACAGGTGGCTGGCCGGCACGGTGCGCGTCGCCCCGGTCTGCTCGTCGCGCAGGGTCAGCGACTCCAGGTGGTCGGTGCCGTGGGTGCCGGCGACGGTCGTGCAGGTGCGCACGGTGATCTCGGGGATCTGCGCGATCTGCTCGATGAGGTAGTGCGACATCGACGCCTCCAGCGACGGCCCGCGGACCAGCATCGTGACCGAGCGCGCGTGCCGGGCGAAGAACACCGCGGCCTGCCCGGCGGAGTTGGCGCCGCCGACGACGTAGACGTCCCTGCCCTTGCAGGCGGCCGCCTCGGTGAGCGCCGAGCCGTAGAAGACCCCGCGCCCGGTCAGGTCGTCGGCGCCGTCGACGCCCAGGCTGCGGTAGGAGACGCCCGTGGCCAGGACGACGGCGTGCGCGGCGATCGCGCTGCCGTCTGCGAAGCGCAGCACTCGCTTGGGGCCGTGCGCCTCCAGCGCGACGACGTCGCGGGTGAGCAGCAGCTCGGCGCCGAACCTGCCGGCCTGGCGGCGCGCCCGGTCGGCCAGCTGCCCGCCGGAGACACCGTCGGGGAAACCGAGGTAGTTCTCGATCCGGCTGCTCTGCCCGGCCTGCCCGCCGGTCGCCTCGCGCTCGACCAGCACGGTGCGCAGCCCCTCGGACGCGCCGTACACGGCGGCGCCCAGGCCGGCCGGGCCGCCGCCCACGACGACGAGGTCGTAGAACTCCTCCCGCGGGTCGACGGTGAGCCCGACGACCGCGGCCAGCTCGGCGTCGGAAGGCGCCCGCAGCACCTGCCCGTCGGGGGTGACGACGACGGGGACCTCGTCGGCGCCCGCGCCGGCGGCCTCCAGCAGCCGCTGGCCCTCGGGCTCCTCGACGCTGAACCACCGGTAGGGGACGGCGTTGCGCGCCAGCAGGTCCCGCGCCCGGAACGACGCCGGCGACCAGCGGTGACCGACCAGCTTCACGTCCTCGACGGCCCCCGCGGGGCTGGTCCGCCACGCGTCGAGCATGGTGTGGACGACCGGGTAGAGCTTCTCCTCCGGCGGGTCCCACGGCTTGAGCAGGTAGGCGTCGACGTCGACCAGGTTGATCGCCGCGATCGCGGCGTCGGTGTCGGCGTATGCGGTGAGCAGCGCGCGGCGGGCGCGGGGGAAGAGGTCCATCGCCTGCTCGAGGAAGTCGATGCCGTTCACCTGGGGCATCCGGTAGTCGGCGAGCAGGACCGCGACGGGCTCCCCGCGCAGCTTCAGCTCGCGCAGCGCCTCCAGCGCCTCGGCGCCGGAGGACGCCCGCACGATGCGGCAGTCCTCCCCGAAGCGGCGGCGCAGGTCGCGGGCGACGGCGCGGGAGACCTGCGTGTCGTCGTCGACGGTGAGCAGGACGGGTCGGCTCACGGGGCGGCCTCCTGTCGCGGGTCTGCAGGGGCACCCGGCGGCGTCGGCGGGCGGCTCACGCTAGCCCGCTCCCCCGCTCTCCGACAGCCTGTCGTCCCAGGCCCCCGCTGCCTACGGTGACCCCGTGAGTGCCGCGGCCATCGACCCGTCCGTCCCCCCGAGCGGCCCCGGCTGCGTGGAGTGCGAGGCCTCCGGCGGCTGGTGGTTCCACCTGCGCCGCTGCGCCGCCTGCGGGCACGTCGGCTGCTGCGACTCCTCGCCCTCGCAGCACGCCCGCGGGCACGCCGCCGCGACCGGGCACCCGGTCATCCGCAGCTTCGAGCCCGGCGAGGACTGGTTCTGGGACTTCACCCGCGACCGGCCGGTCCCCGGTGCCGAGCTCGCGCCGCCGCAGGCCCACCCGGCCGACCAGCCCGCCCCGGGTCCCCGCGGCCGGGTGCCGGCCGACTGGCGCTCGCGGCTGCACTGACCAACCTATGAGGTCGAAGTCAAGTCGGGTCTTGGCTGATGGTGGGCAGGTTGGGTCGGCTCGCCGGCTGCTGCCGGTCGAGTTGATCTTGTAGT
>NZ_JBJNRJ010000023.1:0-61235 GCF_046233715.1 Trujillonella humicola
TGCAGACATCGTCGGACATCCGCCGACCGTCGTCCGCGTCTCCGCCTCACTCCGGTAGACACGCCGCAGCGATCCGCGGCCGTGCAGCTGTAGTACTAGATCGGGCGATGGCGTTGGCCGCCCCAAGTCGGCCGCTCAGAGGCACCCTCCCCCTGCCGGTGCGCAGGTGTGCGGGTGGACGAGCAAGTGCATCACGATGCCGGTCAGAGCCGGACGATGGGGCTGACCCAGCTCTTCGGGGGCCGCGCCGCGGGCGTCTGGCAACCGCGGCGCCGTGCTTGCCGGCGAGAAGCATCAGCAGGCAGGTAGAGGTCCCGCTAGGACAGCAGGTGCTCCACGGCGGCCTCGGCGTCGCGGATGCAGGCAGGGACGCCGACCCCCTCGTAGGCCGCGCCGGCCACCGTCAGCCCCGGCACGGCGGCCACCGCCGACCGGACGGCGGCGACCCGCTCCCGGTGCCCGACGAGGTACTGCGGCAGCCCGCCGCCCCAGCGGACGACCCGCGTGGCGACGGGCTCCGGCCGCGACAGCTGCAACAGGTCGGCGACGTCGGCGACCACCGCGGCGGCCAGGTCGTCGTCGCTGCGCTGCAGGTCCTCCTCCGCGCGGAACCGGCCCACCGACGAGCGCACGAGCAGGTGCCCGCCGGCCCCCGGCGCGAGGTGCGGCCACTTCGCCGAGGAGACGGTGACGCCCTTGACCAGCCGGCCGGTCACCGGCGGCACCAGCAGACCGGAGCCCGCGGCGACCTCCTGCGCGGGGAAGGCCATCGCCACCACGGCCATCGAGGCGTACGGGATGCCCTCGAGCGGCGCGACCGCGCCCGGCGCGACGCCGGCCAGCAGCCGGGCCGCCTTGGGCGCGGGCGCGGTGACCACGACGGCGTCGGCATGGAGCCGCTCCGGCGCCGCGGCCGGGCCGATCGCCAGCTCGAAGCCGCCGGCGGTGCGGGTGAGGCCGTGCGCGGGCGTGTGCAGCCGTACCCGCGCCCCGGAGGCGGCGACCAGCGCCCCGGGCAGCGAGCCGATGCCCTCGTCGAGGGTCACGAACAGCGGCGCGTCGGCGTCGAAGCGGCTGCGGGCACCGGCGTCGCGCGCGGCCGCGGCGGCGGCGAGCACCGAGCCGGCCGCCGGCAGGTGCGCGGCGAGCTGCGGCATGGTCGCGGCCAGGGACAGCTCGTCGGCGCGGCCCGCGTACACCCCGCCGAGCAGCGGCTCGACCAGCCGGTCGACGACCTCGTCGCCCAGCCGCTCGCGCAGCAGGGCGCCCACGGCGACGTCCCCCTCCAGGCGCAGCGGCGGCAGCTCCGCCTCCGCGGCCACCCGTGCGACGCCGTCCGCCGAGAGGACCCCGCCGAGACCCTCGGCCGAGGCGGGGACGCCGAGCACCGTCCCCGCCGGCAGCGGGAAGCGCCCCTCGGGCAGCACGACCGACGCCTGCGTGGTGGCCGGGCGCACCAGCCGGTCGGCCAGGCCGAGGCGCTCGACCAGCCGCACCGCCTCCGGCACCCGGGCGAGCATCGCCTCCGGGCCGGTGTCGTACCAGCGCCCGGCCAGCTCGACCCGGTCCAGCTTGCCCCCGATCCGGCCACCGGCCTCCAGCACGACGACCTCGTCGTCCGGCCGCCGCCGGTGCCACTCGAACGCGGCGGCCAGCCCGGTGATGCCGGCGCCGACGACGACGAGGCGGCGCGGGCCGGCGCTCACCGCGCCGACAGCTCGTGCACCAGCTCCACGACCCGGGTGAGGACGTCGGGGTCGGTGTCGGGCAGCACGCCGTGCCCGAGGTTGAACACGTGACCGCGGGCGGACCGGCCCTGCTCGACCACCCGGCGCACCTCCCGCTCGACCGTGTCGCGGTCGGCGAGCAGCACCGCCGGGTCGAGGTTGCCCTGCACCGAGCGGGTCGGCCCGATCCGGCGCACGGCCTCGTCCAGCGGCACCCGCCAGTCGACGCCGACCACGTCGGCGCCGGCGTCGCCGATCAGCGCGAGCAGCTCACCGGTGCCGACGCCGAAGTGGATCCGCGGCACGTCGCGGACACCCTGCTCGCGGTCGCCCAGGCCGTCGAACACCGCCCGCGAGTGCGGCAGCACCCGCTCGGCGTAGTCGGCCGCCGAGAGCACGCCGGCCCAGGAGTCGAACAGCTGCACCGCCGACGCGCCGGCGTCGATCTGGGTGCGCAGGAAGGTCGCGGCCGAGATCGCCAGCTTGTCCAGCAGCCGGCCCCACGCCTCGGGCTCGGCGTACATGAAGGCCTTGGTCCGGGCGTGCTCCTTGGAGGGACCGCCCTCGATGAGGTACGTGGCCAGGGTGAACGGCGCCCCGGCGAAGCCGATCAGCGGCGTCGGGCCGAGCTCGCCCACCAGCCGGTTGACGGCGGTGGCCAGGAACTCCAGCCGGTCGGGCTCCAGGTCCGGCAGCGCGTCGACGTCGGCCACCGAGCGCACCGGGTCGGCCACGACCGGGCCCACCCCCGGCTTGATCTCGATGTCGACGCCGGCGACGACCAGCGGCAGCACGATGTCGGAGAAGAGGATCGCGGCGTCCACGCCGTGCCGCCGGACCGGCTGCAGGGTGATCTCGGTGACCAGATCGGGGTCCTGGCAGGCCTCGAGCATCTTGGTGCCGGCCCGCAGCGACCGGTACTCCGGCAGCGACCGGCCGGCCTGGCGCATGAACCAGACCGGCGTCCGGCGGACCGGCAGCCCGCGGGCCGCGCGCACCAGGTCGGAGTCGGCAGGACTGGCGGCGGTACCGGCGGGGAGCGTCACGACCAGCGATCCTCCCAGACGGCGCCCGGCGCGTCGGACGCGCAGGGCAGACGTCGGGCGCCGCACGGACCTACCCTGCGAGCGTGGAGCCACGCAGCCTGGCCGCACGTCCCGGGGACGGTGCGGGGACCGGGGACGAGCCGCCGGCGCACTTCCGCGCCGCGCTCGACGCCCTGGCGGGTCTGCGGGGCCGGCCGGAGATCGTCGTCGAGCGGATCCCCGCCCCGCAGCGGCTCGCGCCCTGGGCGCACGCGCTCGGCGCCCGCATCGACGACCCGGAGGCCGCCGACCCCGACGATCCCGAGGAGATCGCCAGCGGCCGGTTCATCGTGCTGCACGACCCCGCCGGCCACGAGGCGTGGGACGGCACCACCCGCTGCGTCGGCTTCCTGTCCGCGGAGACCGACGAGCACCTGGTCGACGACGCCATGTTCTCCGAGGTGGCGTGGAGCTGGCTGACCGACGCCCTGGCCGACGCGGGCGCCACCTTCCACGCCCTCGGCGGCACGGTGACCCGCACGGCGTCGACGCGCTTCGGCGACCTCGCCGGGCCCGAGCACACCGTGGACGTCGAGATCCGCGCGTCCTGGACCGCGGAGGACACCGCCCTCGACCGGCACCTCGCCGCCTGGCTGGAGGTCCTCGGCAACGCCGCCGGCCTGCCGCCGCCGGGAGTGCACCTGCTGGGTCCCAGCGGACCGGCCGGGAGCGGGACTCTCTAACATCGGGAGGCCGGACAGACGACGACGAGGGCGAGAAGGTGACCCAGTCCTGAGCACCGAGCCCCTCGAGACCGGGCCCGCGATGGCCGCCGAGGCAGAGGAGACCGGTCCTCCCTCCGCCCCGCTGCTGGCTCCCCGCGACGGGCTCCCCCCGGTCGTCGACACCTCGACCGCGCTGGTGGAGTACGCCGAGGCGCTGCGCGCCGGCAGCGGTCCGGTGGCCGTCGACGCCGAGCGCGCGTCCGGCTACCGCTACGGGCAACGCGCCTACCTGGTGCAGCTGCGCCGGGCCGGGGCCGGCACCGGGTTGATCGACCCGGTCCCGCTGCCCGACCTCTCGGTCGTCCAGGAGGCCGTCGCCGACGCCGAGTGGGTGCTGCACGCCGCCAACCAGGACCTCCCCTGCCTGGCCGAGATCGGCCTGGTGCCGCGGCGGATCTTCGACACCGAGCTCGCCGCCCGGCTCGCCGGGCTGCCGCGGGTGGGGCTGGCCGCCGTCGTCGAGTCGCTGCTGGGCTACTCGCTGGTCAAGGGGCACTCGGCCGCCGACTGGAGCACCCGCCCGCTGCCGGAGGAGTGGCTGGTCTACGCGGCCCTGGACGTCGAGGTGCTCGTCGAGCTGCGCGACGCCCTGGCCGCGATCCTGGCGGAGCAGGGCAAGACCGAGTGGGCGCGGCAGGAGTTCGAGGCGGTGCTGGCCGCCGGGCCGCCGGCGCCGAAGGCGGATCCCTGGCGGCGGACCTCGGGCGTGCACGGCCTGCGCAGCCGCCGCCAGCTGGGGATGCTGCGCTCGCTGTGGCAGGCCCGCGACGACCTGGCCCGCCGGCGCGACATCGCCCCCGGCCGGGTGCTGCCCGACTCCGCGATGGTCTCCGCCGTGCAGGCCGACCCGCCGAACGAGGGCGCCCTGCTGGAGCTGCCGGTGTTCCGCGGCCGGGCCAACCGCAAGCTGGTGGGCACCTGGTTCGGCGCCCTGGCCCGCGGCCGGGCGCTGCCCGAGGAGGAGCTCCCGCCGCACAGCCGCCCCGGGGAGGGGCCGCCGCCGGTCAACCGGTGGGCCGACCGCGACCCGGCCGCGGCGACCCGGCTGCAGGTCGCCCGCGCCGGGCTGGCCGAGCTCTCGGCCAAGCACGACGTCCCGAGCGAGAACCTGCTCTCCCCCGATCTGGTGCGCCGGCTCGCGTGGAGCCCTCCCGAGCCGCGCGACACCACCGCCGTCGCCGAGGCGCTGCGCGCCGGCGGGGCCCGCGAGTGGCAGATCGAGCTGACCGGCGACCTGCTGACCGACGCCGTCAACCGCGCCTGACCGGCCGAGCCCGGCGGTCAGCCGGGCCCGGCGGTCCGAGCCCCGGCGGTCGGCCGGGCCCGGCCGCCGGGCGCACCGTCAGAGCCGCTGCGCCAGCCGGTGGTAGGCCGCACTCCAGCGCAGCTCCTGGGCCAGGCTGCGGCGGGTGGTCCCGGCGTCGATGAGCACCAGCTCGGTGGCGAAGACCTCGGCGAGGTCGGTGAGCTCGTCGGCACCGAGCTGGGTGGTCAGCACGGTGTGGTGCGGTCCCCCGGCGGTGAGCCACCCCTCGGTGGCGGTGGCGAAGTCCGGCCGCGGCTCCCAGACCGCCCGGGCGACGGGCAGGTTCGGCAGCGGCGCCGACGGGGCGACCACGTCGATCTCGTTGGCCACCCAGCGGAACCGGTCACCGAGATCGCACCAGCCGACGACGACGCCCGCGCCCGGGGCCGCGTCGAACACCAGCCGCGCGGGGTCCTCGCGGCCGCCGATCGACAGCGGGTGCACCTCCACCCGCGGCCGCCCGTCGGCGATGGTCGGGCAGACCTCGAGCATGTGCGCGCCCAGGATCCGCGGGGTGCCGGTGAGGTCGTAGGTGTAGTCCTCCATGAACGACGTCCCGCCGGGCAGGCCCCGCCCGGCCACCTTGAGCGTGTGCAGGAGGACGGCGGTCTTCCAGTCGCCCTCGCCGCCGAACCCGTACCCGTCGGCCATCAGCCGCTGCACGGCCAGACCGGGGAGCTGGCGCAGCCCGCCGAGGTCCTCGAAGTTCGTGGTGAACGCGCCGAACCCACCCTCGGTGAGGAACCGCCGCAGCGCCGCCTCGACGCGGGCCTGGTAGCGGACGGCCTCGTGCTTCGGGCCGCCCGGCCGGGCCTCGGGCTCGAACTCGTAGAGGTCGCCGTACTCGGCGACGAGCGCGTCGACCGCCTGCTCCTCCACGGCCTCGACGACCGCGACGAGGTCGTTGACCCCCCAGGTGTTGACCGAGACGCCGAAGCGGATCTGCGCCTCGACCTTGTCGCCCTCGGTGACGGCGACCTCGCGCATGTTGTCGCCGAACCGGGCCAGCTTCAGGTCCCGCACCGCGGCGGCGGCGGCAGCCGCACGGGCCCACGAGCCGATCCGGGCCCGCACCCGCGGGTCCTCCACGTGGCCGGCCACCGTGGTCCGCGGCATCCGCAGCCGGGTGAGCACGAAGCCGTACTCCCGGTCGCCGTGCGCGGCCTGGTTGAGGTTCATGAAGTCCATGTCGATCGTCGCCCACGGCAGGGCGGCGTCGGCCTGGGTGTGCAGGTGCAGCAGCGGCTTGCGCAGCGCGTCGAGGCCGGCGATCCACATCTTCGCGGGGCTGAACGTGTGCATCCACGTGATGACGCCCAGGCACGCCGGGTCCTCGTTGGCCTGGCCCATCACGCGGCGGATCGCGGCCGGGTCGGTCAGCACCGGCTTCCACACCACGCGGACCGGCACCTCGCCGGCCTGCTCGAGGGCATCGGCGACCCGGCGGGACTGCTCGGCGACCTGCTGCAGCGTCTCCTCGCCGTAGAGGCCCTGGCTGCCGGTGAGGAACCAGACCTCCGAGCCGGCGAACGGGTCCCCGTCGCCGGGAGTGGTGCCGGGGGCGGCGCTGACGTCGGTGCTCACGGTCGTCCTCACTGTCCGTAGACGTTCTGGTAGCGGGTCCAGCAGGCGTCGACGTCCGCCGTCCGCATCGGGATCGGCTCGCCGAGCTGGCGAGCCAGGTGCACGGTGCGCGCGACGTCCTCGGTCATCACCGCGGCCTTGACCGCGGCCCGGGCCGAGGACCCGATCGTGAACACCCCGTGGTTCTGCATGAGGACCGCCGGCGACCGCGAGCCCGACAGCGTCGCCACCACGGCGCGGCCGATGGAGTCGTCTCCGATCAGCGCGAACTGCCCGACCGGGATCGGCCCGCCGAACTCGTCGGCCATCGCCGTGAGCACGCAGGGGATCTCCTCGCCCCGCGCGGCCCACGCCGTGGCGTACGGGCTGTGCGTGTGCACCTGCCCGTTCACCTCGGGCTTGTGCCGGTAGACGTAGGCGTGCGCGTCGGTGTCGCTACTGGGCTTCATGAGCCCGTCGACCGGGTTCCCGTCCAGGTCGCAGACGGTGATGCCCTGCCAGGTCAGCTCGTCGTAGGAGACGCCGCTGCCCTTGATCACGAACAGGTCCTCGCCGGGCACCCGCTCGGACACGTTCCCCGACGTCCAGGTCACCAGCTCGCTGCGCACCAGCTCCCGGTGCAGCACGGCGACGTGCTCGCGCTGGGCGCGGTGGGTCCCCCGCTCGGTGCGGGTGGGGGTGGCGGTCATCTCCGGCTGCTCCTCGGTCGGGTCGTGCGGCGTGAGAGGTGGTCGACGGGGTGGGTCACAGGCTCGTCACGGCGGCCCGCTCCACCGCGAGCCCGGCCACGTACCGCTGCACGAAGGCGTCGAACCCGGCCACGTCGTCGGGATCCGGCTCGGCCGTGCGCAGCTCGGCGCCGGCGAACACCTCGGCGCCGAGGTACTCGGCGAGGCCCTGCCCCGGCGCGCGGCGGAGGGCGAAGGCGGCCAGGACGGCGATCCCCCAGGCGCCGCCCTCGGCGGCGACGTCCCCGACGGACACGGGCGTGTCGATCGCGGCGGCCAGGAAGCGCTGCCCCACGCCCTCGGTGCGGAACAGGCCACCGTGGGCGAACATCCGGTCCAGCCGCACTCCCTCGGTCTTCTGCAGGACGTCCATGCCGATCCGCAGCGTCGCGAGGGCCGCGAACAGGTGCGTGCGCATGAACGTGGCGAGGTCGAACCGGCTGCCCGGGGACCGGACGAACAGCGGCCGCCCCTCCTCGAGGCCGGTGATCGGCTCGCCCGACAGGTAGTTGTAGGCCAGCAGCCCCCCGCCGTCCGGGGCACCGTCGAGCGCGGCGCGGAACAGGACCCCGAAGACCGATGCCGGGTCGGCGTCGGCACCCAGCGCGCGGGCGAACTCGGCGAACAGCCCGGCCCAGGCGTCGATCTCGCTGGCCCCGTTGTTGCAGTGCACCATCGCGACCGGATCGCCGGCCGGGGTGGTGACGAGGTCGATCTCGCGGTGCATGCCGGTGAGGTCCCGCTCGAGCACGACCATGGCGAAGATGCTGGTCCCGGCGGAGACGTTGCCGGTGCGCGGGGCGACGGAGTTGGTGGCGACCATGCCCGTGCCCGCGTCCCCCTCGGGCGGGCACAGCGGGGTGCCCGGGCGCAGCAGCCGCCCGGTCGGGTCCAGCAGCGCGGCGCCCTCGGCGGTGAGCTGGCCGGCCCGCTCGCCGGCGACGGCGATCCGGGGCAGCAGGCCCGCGAGGTCCAGCGCCACCCCGGCCTCGGCGGCCAGCCGGCCGAACCGGTCGAGCATCGGCGCCGACCAGCCGCCGGTGCCCGCGTCGATCGGGAACATGCCGCTGGCGTCACCGATGCCCAGGACCTGCTCGCCGGTGAGCTGCCAGTGGACGTACCCGGCCAGGGTCGTCAGGTGCCCGAGCCGGCCGACGTGCTCCTCGCCGTCGAGGATCGCCTGGTACAGGTGCGCGACGCTCCACCGGTGCGGGATGTTCACGCCGAACTCCGCGCTCAGCCGCTCCGCCGAGGGGCCCGTGTCGGTGTTCCGCCAGGTGCGGAACGGGGTGAGCAGCTGCCCCTCGGCGTCGAATGCCAGGTACCCGTGCATCATCGCCGACACGCCGAGCGCGCCGACTCCCGCGAGCTCCACGCCGGATCGCCGCCGCACGTCCTCCGCCAGCGCCGCGACGCTCTCCTGCACCCCGGCCCAGACTGCCTCGAGCGGGTAGGTCCAGCGCCGGTCGACGAACTGGTTCTCCCAGTCCGAACTGCCCACCGCGAGGGGCGTGTGGTCCGGGCCCACGAGGACCGCCTTGATCCGGGTCGAACCCAGCTCGATGCCGAGGGCCGTGCGGCCCTCGCCGATCGCTGCGGCGGCCTCGGTCGTCATCGTCGGTCCCTCTCTCGGCAGTCCGCGGCGGATCCCGTCCCGGCGGTCCGCCCGGTGTACGGCACCCGGAGCCGCCCGGACCCGGCGGCTCGGCACGGCCGGACGGCGGACCACGGCTGCTCGCGGTGGGTGGATGTTAGCGCTAACAGGAGACCGGCTCACCGGGCGGCCGGTGCACTCCGGCCCCTCGGCGGACCGGTGCTCGAGCGGACCAGGAGCTCGGCGGGGACGGCCTCGGGGTGCGGCTGCTCCCCGCGCAGCCGCGCCAGGACGGTCTCCACGGCCCGGCGTCCCAGTTCGGCGAAGTCCTGCCGGACCGTGGTGAGCGGCGGGGTGAAGTACGGCGCCTCGGGCAGGTCGTCGAAGCCGACGACGCTGATGTCGCCGGGGGCGTCCAGCCCGTCCTCGTGGAAGGCGGCGAGCAGCCCCAGGGCCATCTGGTCGTTGGCGAGGAAGACGGCGGTGATCTCCTCACCACCGCGCACACGAGCGGCCAGGTCGCGTCCCACCGCGTACCCGGACGCGGGCGTCCAGTCGCCGGCGAGGTGCTGCGGGACCGGCGCGCCGGCGGCCCGCAGTTCCGTGTGCCAGCCGATCACGCGGTCGCGGGCCTCCTTGGAGTCCGGCGGACCGGTGACGTGGTGCACGGTCCGGTGCCCGAGGTCGAGCAGGTGACGGGTGGCGAGCCGCGCACCGGCGACCTGGTCGACGCCCACCGCCGGCTCCTCCACGGCGCCGCCGCTCTGCACGGTGACCAGGGGCACCGGGGTGTGCACGTGGTGCAGGGCCTCGGCGGCGGCGTCGTAGGTCGCCTGCGCCAGCACGGCGTCGACCGACTGGCCGACGAGCCGGTCCACCGCCGAGCGCACCGCGTCCGCCGTGGCCTCGTCGAGCACGGACACGCTGAGCGAGTAACCGGCCGCCCGGGCGGCCTGCTCCAGCCCGACGAGGGTCTGGGCGGGCCCGTACTGGTTGATGTTGACGGTGACGAAGCCGAACGTCCGCATCGATCCGGTCACCAGGGCCCGGGCCGCCGTGTTCGGGCGGTACCCCAGCTCCCGGATGACCTGCTCCACCCGCTCGCGGGTGTGCGGGGCGACGTTGGGGTGCCCGTTGACCACGCGGGACACGGTCTGGTGGGAGACCCCTGCCCGCGCGGCGACGTCCGACATGGCCAGCGCCCGGGGTGCGGTGTCCGGCTGCACGGTCCCCCTCCCTCCACGTCGGTGCGACCGGGCGACCGCCCGGCGCGGGTCCTGGCCGGGTGGCTGCACGAACGCACCGCGCAGCCACCCGGCCGGTGTCAGCGGGAGGCCCCGGCCCGCCGCTTGTTGTACACGTCGAACGCGACGGCCAGGAGCAGGACCAGACCCTTGATCACCGACTGGACCGACTGGTCGACCCCCATGAGCTGCATGCCGTTGCTCATGACGGCCATGATCAGGCCGCCCACCATGGCACCGATGACCGTCCCGACACCGCCGGTCACGGCGGCGCCGCCGATGAAGGCCGCGGCGATGGCGTCGAGCTCGAACATCTGGCCGGCGCTGGGCTGCGCACCGTTGGAGCGGGAGGAGAAGACGACGCCGGCGATGGCGGCGAGGAAGCCCATGTTCACGAAGATCCAGAAGTTGACCGCGCGGACCTTCACGCCCGAGAGCGTCGCCGCGGCCAGGTTCCCGCCGATGGCGTACACCTGGCGGCCGAAGACGGTCCGCTTGGTGATGACGCTGTAGGTCAGGATCAGCACCGCCAGGATGATCAGCACGATCGGCAGCCCGCGAGCGTGGGCCAGCTGCCAGGCGAAGGCCATGACCACGGCGCCCACGAGCACGATCTTGAGGGCGAACAGCGGGAAGGACTCGACCGGCTGCTGGTACTTGATCCGGGCGGTGCGGGTGCGCCAGTTGCTCACCGCGTAGCCGACCACGGCGATGGCGCCGATCAGCAGCGTGAACGCGTCGTAGCCGTTGCCGCCGAGCAACCCGTTGAGGAACCCGCTGGCGATCCTCCCGTACTCGCGCGGGAAGGGGGACAGCGAGATGTTGTCCAGCACCTGCAGGGTCAGGCCGCGGAACAGCAGCATGCCGGCGAGGGTCACGATGAACGCCGGGATCCCGACGTAGGCCACCCAGAACCCCTGCCACGCACCGATCAGGAGGCCGACGCCGATCGCGGCGAGGACCCCCACCCACCACGGGAGCCCCTGCCGGATCACCAGGACCGCGGAGACCGACCCGGTCAGCGCGACCACCGAGCCGACCGACAGGTCGATGTGCCCGCCGATGATCACGATGACCATGCCGATCGCGAGGATCAGGATGTAGCTGTACTGCAGGACGATGTTGGTGACGTTGCCCGGCGACAGCGAGGTGCCGTCGGTCAGGATCGCGAAGAGCGCGACGATGACCACGAAGGCGACGTAGATGCCGCTCTGGCGCAGGTTGCTGGTCAGCAGCGTGCGGACGTCGCTGGTGCCGGTGCGCAACGCGACGGCGGGGGCGACGTCCTTGGGCTCGGTCGCCGACGTGGCCTCGGGCTCCGACGACGGGGGCACGGTCCTGGTCATGCCGCGAGCTCCTTCTCCTTGGTCATGAGCTCCATCAGGTTCTCCTGGGTGGCCTGCGCGACCGGGACCTCACCGGTGATCCGGCCCGCCGACAGGGTGTAGATGCGGTCGCAGATGCCGAGCAGCTCGGGCAGCTCGGAGGAGATGACCAGCACCGCCTTCCCGGCGGCGACCAGCCGGTTGATGATCGTGTAGATCTCGTACTTCGCCCCGACGTCGATCCCGCGGGTGGGCTCGTCGAGGATCAGCACCTCGGGATCGGTGTACAGCCACTTGGACAGCACGACCTTCTGCTGGTTGCCGCCCGAGAGCTTGCCGACGACGGCGGTGACGCTCGGCGCCTTGATGTTCATGTCGCGCCGGTAGCCCTCGGCGACCTTCACCTCCTCGTTGCCGTTGACGAAGCCGTTGGTGGCGAGCTTCCCCAGCGCGGCGGCGGAGACGTTGCGGCGGATGTCCTCGATGAGGTTGAGCCCGTAGTGCTTGCGGTCCTCGGTCGCGTACGCGATCCCCGCGTCGATCGCCTCGGCGACGTTGCGCGGACGGACCTCCCGGCCGTGGACGAACATCCGGCCGGTGATGTTGCGGCCGTACGCCCGCCCGAAGACGCTCATCGCCAGCTCGGTGCGCCCGGCTCCCATGAGGCCGGCGATGCCGACGACCTCCCCGGCCCGGACGGTGAAGCCGGCGTTCTCGACGACCTTGCGGTCCTGCGTCGGGTGCCAGACCGTCCAGTCCTCGACCCGGAGCACCTCCTCACCGGGGTGCGACTCGCGCTCGGGGTAGTAGCTCTCCAGGTCGCGGCCGACCATCCCCCGGATGATGCGGTCCTGGGTCACCTCGCCGGCGCTCAGGCTCAGCGTCTCGACCGTCTGCCCGTCCCGGATGACGGTCACGTTGTCGGAGACGGCGGTGATCTCGTTCAGCTTGTGCGAGATCATGATGCAGGTGATGCCGCGGTCGCGGAGCCGGCGGAGCAGGCCCAGCAGGTGCTCGGAGTCGGTGTCGTTCAGCGCCGCGGTGGGCTCGTCGAGGATCAGCAGGCGCACGTCCTTGGACAGCGCCTTGGCGATCTCGACCAGCTGCTGCTTGCCCACGCCGAGCTGGCCGACCGGGGTGACCGGGCTCTCGTCCAGCCCGACCGACCGCAGCAGCTCACCGGCCTCGGCGTTGGCCCGGTTCCAGTCGATGAGACCGCCGCGCCCCCGCCGCTCGTTGCCCAGGAAGATGTTCTCGGCGATCGACAGGTACGGGACCAGGGCGAGCTCCTGGTGGATGATCACGATGCCGACGTGCTCGCTGTCGCGGATGCCGTTGAAGGTCACCGGCTGACCGTCGAAGACGATCTCGCCGTCGTAGCTGCCGGTCGGGTAGACGCCCGAGAGGACCTTCATCAGGGTCGACTTGCCGGCGCCGTTCTCACCGCAGATCGCGTGGATCTCGCCGCGGCGGACCGCCAGGTTGACGTTCTCCAGCGCCTTGACGCCGGGGAAGGTCTTGGTGATGGAGCGCATCTGCAGGATGTGGTCGTCCATGGGACCTCGTCGTCCTGTCGTCGGCGCGTCGGGGGCGCCGCGTGGGGTGGAGCGGATGTGCGCCGGCCTGCGGTGGCGCGTCGGGCTCTCGTTCGAGCGCCGGTGGGGCCGGCCGGGCCCGGCAGCTGCGCGCTACCGGGCCCGGCCGGGTCGTGGGGCGGAGGTCAGTCCGCCTGGCCGCTGGCGACCTCGTCGGCGGTCCAGTAGCCGGTGTCGACCAGCTCCGCCTGGATGTCGTCGGCGAAGACGGTCACGACCGGCAGCAGGTAGGACGGGACGACCTTGACGCCGTTGTCGTACGTCTCGGTGTCGTTGGCCTCCGGCTCGTCACCCTCGGCGAACGCCTGGGCGGCGGCGACGGCCTGCTCGGCCAGCAGACGGGTGTCCTTGAAGATCGTCGAGCTCTGGACGCCGTCCTGGATCAGCTTGACCGAGGCGATCTCGGCGTCCTGACCGGTCACGATCGGCATCGGGTTCGCCGCGTCGGTCGTCGGCCCGTAGCCGGCGTTCTCCAGCGCGGTGATGATGCCGCGGGACAGGCCGTCGTAGGGCGAGAGGACGCCGTCGACCCGGGAGCCGTCGTTGTACGTGGAGGTCAGCAGGTCCTCCATGCGGCGCTGCGCCGTCTCCTGCTGCCAGCGCAGGATCGCCACCTGCTGGATGGAGGTCTGGCCGGACTTGACGACCAGCGTCCCGTCGTCGATCAGCGGCTGCAGGACCGACATGGCGCCGTCGAAGAAGAAGAAGGCGTTGTTGTCGTCCAGCGAGCCGGCGAACAGCTCGATGTTGAACGGACCCGTCGCGGTCCCCGGGGAACCGTCCTCGTTCTGCAGCCCGAGCCCGCGCAGCAGCGCGTTCGCCTGCGCCACGCCGACCTCGAAGTTGTCGAAGGTGACGTAGAAGTCGACGTTCTCGCTGTCGCGGATCAGCCGGTCGTAGGAGATGACCGGGATGTCGTTGGCCGCCGCGTTCTCCAGCTGGCCCGCCAGGGCGGTGCCGTCGATCGCCGCGATGATCAGGATGTCGGCACCCTCGGTGATCATCTGGTCGATCTGCTGGGACTGGGTCGGGATGTCGTCGTTGGCGTACTGCAGGTCGACCTCGTAGCCGGCGGCCTCGAGCTGCTCCTGCACGTTCTCGCCGTCGGCGATCCACCGCTCCGACGTCTGGGTCGGCATCGAGACGCCGATGGTGAGGTCGTCGGTGTCGCCGCTGCCGGCGCCCCCGCTCCCGCCCGCACCTTCGCCGCCGCACGCCGCCAGCGTCAGTGCCAGGGTGGCACCGAGGGCCGTGAAGCCGAGCCTTCTACCCACGTGATCTCCTCCTCGAGATGTCTGCGCGCTCGACCGGGCGCAGGCTCGTCACCGCACGAGCAGAGCAAGTGTGAGCGCTAACACCGGTGTCCCGTCAAGTCCCCGCAGCCATCCGATAGTCACGGTCTCGTAACGCGACCGTCACCACCCGCGCCCGCCCCTCCGATCGGCCCCGGCCGGCGACGCGACACCTCCCCGCACAGGGGGGCGGACACGGCGCCCCGGCTCGACCCGGCGGTTACCGGCGGGTAACTTGAGGGGCGCCTCCCCGGCTCCGGGTGGGCTCCGACTCCTGCGGAGGTCCTGTGACATCGGAAGAGCGGCGGCCACGCTCGCTGCGCGAGGTCGTCTTCGTCGACGGCGTCCGCACCCCCTTCGGCAAGGCCGGCCCGAAGGGCATCTACGCCGAGACCCGCGCCGACGACCTCGTCGTCCGCGTGATCCGCGAGCTCCTGCGACGCAACCCGTCGCTGCCGGCCGGGCGGGTCGACGAGGTGGCCATCGCCGCCACCACGCAGACCGGCGACCAGGGCCTCACCATCGGGCGGACCGCCGCCCTGCTGGCCGGGCTGCCGAAGTCGGTGCCCGGCTACGCCATCGACCGCATGTGCGCCGGCGCCATGACCGCCGTGACCACCACCGCCAGCGGGATCGCGTTCGGCGCCTACGACGTCGCCATCGCCGGCGGCGTCGAGCACATGGGCCGCCACCCCATGGGCGAGGGCGTCGACCCCAACCCGCGGATCGTCAGCGAGAAGCTCGTCGACCCCTCCGCGCTGGTCATGGGGTCCACCGCCGAGAACCTGCACGACCGCTTCCCGCACCTGACCAGGGAGCGCGCCGACGCGTTCGCCCTGGCCAGCCAGCAGAAGTACGCCAAGGCCGTCGCCAACGGCCAGATCGGCCCGGAGCTGGTGCCGATGGCGACCCGCAGCCAGGAGAGCGGCTGGGGCCTCGCGACCGTCGACGAGCCGCCGCGGCCCGGCACCACGCTGGAGCAGCTCGGCGGCCTGAAGACGCCGTTCCGCCCGCACGGGCACGTGACCGCCGGCAACGCCGCGGGTCTCAACGACGGCGCCACCGGCTGCCTGCTCGCCGCCGAGGACGTCGCCGAGGAGCTCGGGCTGCACGTCGGCATGCGGCTGGTCGGCTACGGCTTCGTGGGCGTCGAGCCCGAGGTCATGGGCATCGGCCCGGTCCCCTCGACCGAGCGCGCGCTGGCCCGCACCGGCCTGACCATCGACGACATCGGCCTGTTCGAGCTGAACGAGGCGTTCGCCATCCAGGTGCTCGCCTTCCTCGACCACTTCGGCATCGCCGACGACGACGAGCGGGTCAACCCGTGGGGCGGCGCCATCGCCGTCGGCCACCCGCTGGCCTCCTCCGGCGTCCGGCTCATGACGCAGCTATCCCGCCAGTTCGCCGAGCGCCCCGACGTCCGCTACGGCCTCACCGCGATGTGCGTGGGCCTGGGCATGGGCGCGTCCGTGATCTGGGAGAACCCGAACTGGGAGGGGTTCCAGAAGTGAGCACCGCAGTCTTCGAGAACGAGGTCGTGACCCACGCCCGGGTCCGGTTCCTGACCCACCCGGGCCTGTCCGGGGAGATCGCGCTGATCACCCTGGACAACGGGCACGACCACACCCGGCCCTCGACCTTCGGCCCGGGCGGGCTCGCGTCCCTGGACGCCGCCCTCGACGAGATCGCGGCGCGCACCCCGGCCCCGGCGGCCACCGCCGTCACGGGCAAGCCGTTCATCTTCGCCGTGGGCGCCGACCTCTCCGGCGTCCCGTCGGTGACCTCGGCCGAGCAGGCGCGGGAGATCGCCGAGACCGGCCACCGGGTGTTCCGGCGGCTCAAGGACTCGGCGATCCCGACGTTCGCGTTCGTCAACGGCGTGGCGCTGGGCGGCGGCCTGGAGCTGGCGCTGCACTGCCACTACCGGACGATCAGCGGCGGCGCGGCCGTCGCCTTCCCCGAGGCCTTCCTCGGGCTGGTCCCCGGCTGGGGCGGCACCCAGCTGCTGCCGGACCTCATCGGCATCGACCCGGCCGTGACGATCATCGTCGAGAACGCGCTGGCGCAGAACAAGATGACCCCGGGCCCGAAGGCCGCGAAGCTCGGCATCGCCGACGCGCTGTTCGAGCCGGCCGACTTCCTCGAGCGCTCGCTCGAGTGGGCCGTCGGGGTGCTCGACGGCTCGGTGACGGTCACCCGCCCCGAGGTCGACCGCTCCGGGTGGGACGCCGCGATCGAGCGGGCCCGGGCGATCGTCGCCGGGCGCACCCGGAACGCCTCCCCCGGCGCCGTCCGCTCGGTCGACCTGCTCGACCTGGCGCGCCACGGCGTGGACGCCGAGGCGTTCACCGCCGGGACGGCGGCGGAGGACGACGCGCTCACCGAGCTGCTGATGAGCGACCCGCTGCGGGCCTCGCTCTACTCGTTCGACCTGGTCAACAAGCGCGCGAAGCGGCCGGCCGGTGCGCCGGACAAGGCACTCGCCCGCAAGGTCACCAAGGTCGGCGTCGTCGGCGCCGGGCTGATGGCCTCGCAGCTGGCGATGCTGTTCGTCCGCCAGCTGAAGGTGCCGGTCGTGCTGACCGACATCGACCAGGCGCGCGTGGACAAGGGTGTGTCCTACGTCCACGGCGAGCTCGACAAGCTGGCCGCCCGCGGCCGGCTGAGCCCCGATCGGCTCAACCAGCTCAAGGGCCTGGTCACCGGCTCGCTGTCCAAGGACGTCTTCGCCGACGCCGACCTCGTGATCGAGGCCGTCTTCGAGGAGATGTCGGTCAAGCAGCAGGTGTTCGCCGAGCTCGAGGCGATCGTGTCGCCGGAGTGCGTGCTGGCCACCAACACCTCGGCGCTGTCGGTGACCGAGATGGCCTCGAAGCTGGAGCACCCGGAGCGGGTCGTCGGCCTGCACTTCTTCAACCCGGTCGCCGTCCTCCCACTGCTGGAGGTGGTCCGCGCCGAGCGGACCGACGACGCATCGCTGGCCACCGCCTTCGCCGTCGGGAGGTCGCTGAAGAAGTCCTGCGTGCTCGTCGCGGACGCCCCGGCGTTCGTCGTCAACCGGCTGCTCACCCGGTTCCTGGGCGAGGTCACCGCGTCGGTGGAGCAGGGCACCCCGGTGGCCGTCGCCGACCGCGCGCTGGACCCGCTGGGCCTGCCGATGACGCCGTTCGAGCTGCTCACGCTCGTCGGCCCGGCGGTGGCACTGCACGTCGCGGAGCGCATGCACGAGGCGTTCCCCGACCGGTTCTCCGTCGGCGAGGGCCTGCGGAAGATGGTCGAGCTGGGCAAGACCAGCGTCTACAGCGAGCCGGGCGTCGTCGACCCCGACCTGGCGGGCATCGATGCCGGCGACTCCCCGCTCACCGAGGAGCAGGTGCGCGACCGGGCCGTCGAGGCCCTGGCGCAGGAGATCCGGCTCATGCTGGACGAGGGCGTCGTTCAGGCGGTGCAGGACATCGACCTGTGCATGATCCTCGGCGCGGGCTGGCCGTTCTGGCTGGGCGGCATCTCGGCCTACCTGGACCGGACCGGCGTCTCGGAGAAGGTCACCGGGTCGCGGTTCCTGCCGGAGGGTGTCGCCTCGCTCCCGGCATAGCGCACCGCACGGACCACGACGGCCCGGGCTCCTCAGCGTCGAGGAGCCCGGGCCGTCGTCCGTCGTCGGGCACGCGGGGCACCCGCGGAGCCGCCCGCCCGCGCCCGGTGCCGCGGTACGTCGGTCACCGCCGCCCCGCAGCGCGGCACCCGCGCCGGCACGGCGGCACCGCCGCCGTGCCGGCGGAGGGCGTCACTGCTGGGCGCCGTCCACCGGCTCGGCGACGCGGTCCTCGGAGCGGTCGGCGAGCACGGCGGCCCACTCCACGACCCGCCGCGCCACGTCCTGCTCGGTGAGCCCGGCGTCGGCGAGCACCTGACCGCGGCTGCCGTGGTCGAAGAACTGCTGCGGCAGACCCAGGGTCCGCACCGGGACGTCGCACTGCCGGTCCTGCAGCACCTGGCTGAGCGTCGTCCCCACGCCGCCGGCCCGCCCGCCGTCCTCCACGGTGACGACGAGCCGGTACCCCGCCGCCAGCGTCGCCAGGTCGTCGGAGACCGGCAGCACCCACCGCGGGTCGACGACCGTGACGTCGACCCCGTGGTCGGCGGCGCGCTCGGCCACCGCCAGGCACATCGGCACCATCGAGCCGACGGCGACCAGCAGCACGTCGCGGCGCTCGCCGCGCCGCATCACGTCGACCGGACCGCGACGCTCCAGCGCCGGCAGGTCCGGGGGCAGCACGCCCTTGGGGAAGCGGACGACGGTCGGGCCGTCGGCCACCGCGACCGCCTCGCGCAGCGCCTCGCGCAGGGTCGCCTCGTCCCGCGGCGCCGCGAGCCGCAGGCCGGGCACGACCGACAGGATCGACATGTCCCACATGCCGTTGTGCGAGGCGCCGTCGTCACCGGTGACGCCCGCCCGGTCGAGGACGACGGTGACCGGCTGGCGGTGCAGCGCGACGTCCATGAGCAGCTGGTCGAACGCCCGGTTGAGGAACGTCGAGTAGACGGCGACCACCGGGTGCAGGCCCGCCATCGCCATCCCGGCGGCGGAGGTGAGCGCGTGCTGCTCGGCGATGCCGACGTCGAAGGTCCGCTCGGGGAAGCGCTCGGCGAAGGGCGCAAGCCCGGTCGGGTGCAGCATCGCGGCGGTGACCGCGACGACATCGGGCCGCTCGCCACCGATCCGCACCAGCTCGTCGGCGAAGGCGTCGGTCCAGGCCAGCCCGGTCTTGCGCACGGCCGCGCCGCTGTCGGGGTCGAACACCCCGGTGGCGTGCCAGGCGTCGACCTGGTCGGTCTCGGCCGGCGGGTACCCGTAGCCCTTGGTCGTGACCGCGTGCACGATGACCGGCCCACCGAACGAGCGGGCGCGCCTCAGCGCCGACTCGAGCACCTCGACGTCGTGCCCGTCGACCGGGCCGACGTACTTCAGCCCGAGGTCCTCGAACATCCCCTGCGGCGACAGGACGTCCTTGAGGCCCTTCTTGATGGCGTGCAGCGCGTCGTACAGCGCCGAGCCGAGCACCGGGGCCCGGTGCAGCGCGTGCCGGACCTGGAGCAGCGCCTGCTCGTAGCCCGGGCGCAGCCGCAGGGTGGCCAGCGCGTCGGCGACCCCGCCGATCGTCGGCGAGTAGGAGCGGCCGTTGTCGTTGACCACGATGACCACCGACCGGTCGGGGGCCGCGGCGATGTTGTTCAGCGCCTCCCACGACATGCCGCCGGTGAGCGCGCCGTCCCCGACGACGGCGACGACGGGCCGGGCGTCGCCGCGGACGGCGAAGGCCTTGGCCAGGCCGTCGGCGTAGGACAGGGCTGTGGAGGCGTGGCTGTTCTCCACCCAGTCGTGCTCGCTCTCGGCGCGGCTGGGGTAACCCGACAGCCCGCCGCGCTGGCGCAGCCGCTCGAAACCGTCGACCCGCCCGGTGAGCATCTTGTGCACGTAGGACTGGTGGCCGGTGTCGAAGACGATCGGCTCGCGCGGTGACTCGAACACCCGGTGCAGCGCGATGGTCAGCTCGACCGCGCCGAGGTTGGGGCCGAGGTGGCCACCGGTGCGGGCGACGCTGGTGACCAGGGCGTCGCGGATCTCCGCGGCCAGCGCGGGCAGCTGGTCGGCGGGCAGGCCCCGGAGGTCGGCGGGACCGCGGAGCGAGCTCAGGAGCGACACGGGGTGGCCAGCGTCCTCTCGGTGGGCGGCGGGATGCGGGGCAGCGCGGGCAACACAGCGGCCGCCGGCGCCCACTGTATCCGCGTACGACCCTGACTTCCGGTCGAGCGGGACGGTCGGATGCGGGTCACACCCCCCGCTCGCTACAGCCGCGGTACCCAGCGCTCCCCCCGCAGCGCCGCTGCCACGACCGCCACACCGCGCGCCGCCGCGGCCAGGCGGGCCCCCTCCCGCTCGTAGGCGGTCATCGCCGCCTCCATCGCGTCGGCGGGCAGGTGGTCGGCCAGTTCGACCCGCACGGTCCGCCAGCCCGCGCGCGCCGCCTCGAGCCCCGCGGTCACGTGGTCGGCGGCGAAGCGGGCGAGCAGCACGGGGTACTGCCGCAGCACCTCGTGCGCGCGGTAGTCCGGCGGCACGAGGTCGAACAGCCACGCCACCGCCGTCCGCTCCCAGTCGGGGGCACCCGGCGGCCGCACGTCCGCGGGCCACCCCGGCGGCAGGCGATCACGGGCGGCGTCCACCCCACCATCCTGCCGCATCCGTCGAACGGGTGTTCGACGGGCGGGCGCGGACCGGCTAGGGAACCGGTCGCTTGAGCCAGAACTGCTCGAAGCCCCAGGTGCCGGCACCGCTGGAGTGGTAGCTGACCAGCTCCCACCCCTCGCTGCCGAGGCGGTTGAGGACCGAGCTCGTGTCCCCCGCCTGCCGTTCCAGCGTCCCGCCGGGGAGCTTGACGCTCACCCCTGCCCGCTGCGACTGCGCGTCGTTGGCCGTGATGACCGAGGCGTACTCCCAGGTGGTCACCCCTCGACCGTAGTCGTCGGCGCCCTCCGGCCCGGCACCGCCCGCGGTCAGGCGGCCGGTTCCAGCAGGGCCACGCACTCCACGTGGTGGGTCATCGGGAAGGCGTCGAAGGCCCGGACCGCGCTCAGCGCCCATCCCGCGCCGGCGAAGGCCGCGACGTCCCGGGCCAGCGCGGCCGGGTCGCACGCCACGTAGACGACGGCCCGGGCGCCGGACCCGGCCAGCACCCGGCAGACGGCCGGTCCGGCACCGGCCCGCGGCGGGTCGAGCACCACCACCGACGGGGCGCCGCCGAGCTCGCGCAGCAGGTCCGCGAGCCCCGGGGCGTCCACCTCGCCCTGCCAGACCTCCGCCTGGGGCGAGCCGGCGAGGTTGGCCTCCGCGGCCGCGCAGGCGCCCTCGTCGGCCTCCACGCACACGACCCGGCCACCCGCGCCCACCGCGGGCGCCAGCGCCCCGCCGAACAGCCCGGCACCGGCGTACAGGTCCAGGACGGTCTCGCCCGGCTGCACGCGGGCGAACCCGGAGACGGCGTCCACCAGCGCGTCCGCGGCACCGGGGTGCACCTGCCAGAAGCCGGTGCCCTCGACCTCCCAGTCCCGGCCGCCGGCCGAGCGGGCGGCGCGCGCCACGGGCTCCGCGGGCAGGTCTCCCCCGGGCCGCAGCACCCGGGACGACGTCGGCACGCCGCGCCGGTCCAGCCGGGTCGTCGTCACCGCGCCGGTCGCGTCGACGGCCACGTCCACCGCGCCGGCACCGGGCCAGCGGCGGTGCAGCACCGCCGCCGCGGCGGACTCGATCGTGATCGGGCAGTCGTCGAGCAGCACCAGGTCGTGCGAGCGGTGCCGGCGCAGCCCGGCCGCCCCGGCGCGGTCGACGGCGAACCGTGCCCGGGAGCGCCACCGCAGCGGCCCGCCCGGCAGCTCCTCCACCTGCAGCCCGGTGACGAGCGGGTCTGCGCCGAGACCGGCCAGCCGGCCCAGCTGCTCCCGGACGACGTCGGCCTTGAGCCGGTGCTGCTCGGCGAAGGCGACGTGCTGCCAGTCGCACCCGCCGCAGCGGCCCGGGCCGCTGTACGGGCACGGCCGCGGCACCCGGTGCGGCGAGGCCTCGAGCACCTCGACGGCGTCGGCCCGGCAGAAGCCGGGTTGCCGGTCCTCGGTGACCTCGGCGACCACCCGCTCCCCCGGCAGCGCGTGCCGGACGAACACCACGCGTCCCTCGTGCCGGGCCACGCAGTGCCCGCCGTGCGCGACCGGACCGACCTCGACCTCGAGCCGTCGCCCGGCCCACCCGAGTCCCCGGTCCCGCTCCGGCCGGCGCGTCACCCGACCGGCCCCCTGCAGGGGCCCGCCGCGAGCGCGCGAGCGGTGGGGGGAACGGGGTCCTCCACGGGGTCCTTCACCCATAGGGCGTGACGTCGGCGTCGTCGGTGATGCCCCGGCGCAGGTCCCCGGGCGCGGGGCCGCCGCGGCGGCCGTCGTCGTGGTCGCGCCCGACCGAGCTCTCCAGCTGCCAGGGCACGGTCGTGATCATCACGCCCGGCTGGAACTGCAGGCGGGCACGCAGCCGCAGCGCGCTCTGGTTGTGCAGCAGGTTCTCCCACCAGTGACCGACCACGTACTGCGGCACGAACACCACCACCAGCTCGCGCGGGCTCCTGCGCCGGATCGCCTTCACGTAGTCGACCACCGGCCGGGTGATCTCCCGGTACGGCGACTCCAGCACGGTGAGCGGCACCGGGATGTCGTAGCGCTCCCAGTCCGACTGCAGCCCGCGCAGCTCGGCGTCGTCGACGTTGACGGTGAGCGCCGTCAGGACGTCCGGGCGGGTGGCGCGCGCGAAGGCCAGCGCGCGCAGCGTCGGCTTGTGCACCTTGGACACGAGCACGATGGCGTGCACCTTGCTCGGCAGCATGCGCGCGTCGGTGTCGGGCACCAGCTGCTCGGACACGTTCGAGTAATGCCGGTTGATCGCCCGCATCAGCAGGAACAGCACCGGCATCACGAGCAGCACCAGCCAGGCGCCCCGGGTGAACTTGGTGACGATGATGATCAGCAGCACGATGCTGGTGAGCGACCCACCCACGGCGTTGATCGTCTGCGAGCGGCGGATGCGCCGGCGGACGGCCTGGTCGGTCTCGGCGCGCAGCTCGCGGTTCCAGTGCCGGACCATGCCCCACTGGCCGATGCTGAAGCTGGTGAAGACGCCGACGATGTACATCTGGATCAGCCGGTTGACGTCGGCGTCGAACGCCCAGATCAGCAGGATCGCGGCGCCGGCCAGCAGCAGGATGCCGTTGCTGTAGGCCAGCTTGTCGCCGCGGGTGTGCAGCTGCCGCGGCATGAACCGGTCCTGGGCGAGCACGTTGCCCAGCAGCGGGAAGCCGTTGAAGGCGGTGTTGGCGGCGAGCACGAGGATCAGCGCCGTCGCGGCCTGCACGTAGAAGAAGCCGACGGAGGTGTCCCCGCCGAAGACGGCCGCCGCGAGCTGCGCGATGACCGTCCGCTGCGGCTCGGTCTCGCAGTTCGTGAAGCCCTCGAGGTCGCAGGGGTGCTCGGCGTACCGGACGTCGGCCAGCAGCGCCAGCGCGGTCACCCCGGCGAACATCGTGGCGGCGATGCCACCCATGAGCGCCAGCGTGGTGGCCGCGTTCCTGCCCTTGGGCGGGCGGAAGGCGGGGACGCCGTTGGCGATGGCCTCCACGCCGGTCAACGCGGTGCAGCCCGAGGCGAAGGCGCGCAACGCGAAGAAGACCAGCGCCAGGCCGGCGAGGTTCTCGTAGCCGGGCTCGGGGGTGATGCTCCAGCCCGCGCTCTCGGCCACCACCGGGTCGTCGGTGAAGAAGTACCGGATCAGGCCCGTGACGATCATGACCATGATCCCGGTGATGAACAGGTACGTCGGGACGGCGAACGTCTTGCCCGACTCCCGCAGGCCGCGCAGGTTCGCCGCCGCCAGGATCGCGACCAGCCCGAGCGCGATCGCCATCCGGTGCTCGTTCAGCGCCGGGAAGGCGGAGATGATGTTGTCCGTGCCGGCCGACACCGACACCGCCACGGTGAGCACGTAGTCGACGAGCAGCGCGCTGGCCACGGTCAGGCCGGCGAAGCGCCCGTGGTTCTTGATCGCGACCTCGTAGTCGCCGCCGCCGGAGGGGTAGGCACGCACCACCTGGCGGTAGGACAGGACGACGGTCACCAGCAGGATCACGACGCCCACGGCCAGCCACGGGGCCAGGAAGAGGAACGCCGTCCCCGCGAGGGTCAGGACGATCAGCACCTCCTGGGTGGCGTAGGCCACCGAGGACAGCGGGTCGCTGGCGAAGATCGGCAGGGCCAGGTGCTTGGGCAGCAGCGACTCGCCGGCGCGATCGCTGCGGATCGGGCGCCCCAGGACGAGCCGTTTCGGGAGTTGTCCGAGGTCGGACAGCGATGGCACGGCGGCGATGGTACGGACGGCGAGGCCCCCTGCGTCCGGGCACCGCCCGTGAGAGGGAGGACACCGCCGCGGGGAGCTCCCGCGCCCCGCACGGGTGTAGCTTCGCGCGGTGCGGGCGGCGGGCCGCGCGCACCGCAGGACACCCCCGATCGAGGAGCGACACGTGCACGTGGTCGTCATGGGCTGCGGCCGCGTCGGCTCGGCCATCGCGCGCCGGCTGGAGGAGGTCGGCCACAGCGTCGCGGTGATCGACCAGGACCCCGAGGCGTTCCGCCGGCTGGGCCCGGAGTTCACCGGCCGGCAGGTCACCGGGCTCGGCTTCGACCGGCAGACGCTCCTGGACGCCGGCATCGACTCCGCCGGCGCCTTCGCGGCGGTCAGCAGCGGCGACAACTCCAACATCATCAGCGCCCGCGTGGCCCGCGAGACCTTCGGCGTCCAGCACGTCGTCGCGCGCATCTACGACTCCAAGCGCGCCGAGGTCTTCGAGCGGATGGGCATCCCCAGCGTGGCGACCGTCCCGTGGACGGTGAACCGCCTGCTGCGCGAGCTGCTCTCGGTCAAGGTCAACGAGCTGTGGCGCGAGCCCACCGGCCAGGTGCTGATGCTGCGGGTGACGGTGACCGACTCCTGGGTGGGCCGCAAGCTCGTCGAGCTGGAGAAGGCCACCGGGGCGCGGGCGGCCTGGCTGGTCCGCTTCGGCCAGGCCCAGCTGGCCACGCACACCACCGTCCTGCAGGACGGCGACCAGCTGGTGCTGGCCGCGACCGACGCGATCACGGCCCGGGTGCACGAGGTCGTCGAGCGGGGCCCCGAGGGAGGCGAGCACTGATGCGCGTCGCGATCGTCGGCGCCGGTGCGGTCGGCCGCTCCATCGCCGGGGAGCTGCTGAGCAACGGCCACACCGTGATGCTCATCGAGAAGGACCCGAGGAAGGTGCGCACCCGCGCGGTGCCCGGCGCCGAGTGGGTGCAGGCCGACGCCTGCGAGGTCTCCTCGCTGGAGGAGGCCCAGCTGGCCACCTGCGACGTCGTCGTGGCCGCCACAGGCGACGACAAGGCCAACCTCGTGGTGTCGCTGCTGGCCAAGACCGAGTTCGCGGTCAACCGCGTGGTGGCCCGCGTGAAGGACCCGCGCAACGAGTGGCTCTACACCGAGGCCTGGGGCGTCGACGTCGCCGTCTCCACCCCGCGGGTGCTCGCGGCGCTGGTCGAGGAGGCCGTCACCGTCGGCGACGTCGTCCGGCTGATGACCTTCCGCAAGGGCGCGGCGAACCTGGTGGAGATCACCCTGGCCGAGGACACCCCGTGGGTGGGCAGGCCGCTGGGCGACGTCCCGCTGCCGCGGGAGACGGTGCTCACCGCCGTGCTGCGCGGGGACCGGGTGATCACCCCGTCACCGGACGAGCCGCTGGAGGCCGGCGACGAACTGCTGTTCGTCGCCCACGCCGACGTCGAGGAGCAGTTGCAGCAGGTCCTGTCCGCCGCCCGCCCGGTGTGAGCCGTCAGGCGGCTGCCTGCGGCGGGGCGGACGGCGGCGCGGGCGCGCGGTGGTGGTGCAGGCGGGCCACGACCCACAGGGTGACGGCGAGCTCGACGACCGTCACCGGGATGCCCAGCAGCAGGGAGACGACGCCGAGCACGGTGGCGTCGCCGTCCTCGCTCTGGAAGTACAGCGGGCCGGTGATCGCGGCCCGGGCCAGGAAGACCACGCCCCACATCACGGTCAGCCAGCCGTAGGCGCGCACCAGGCGGCGGTCGTCGCGCCAGTGGCGCTCGGCCTCCGGGTCCGCGGCCCGCGCGCCGGTGCCGGGGTCGCGCTCGGCCGGGCGCAGCACCGCCGACGCGCGGTGCAGCCGGCCGCGCAGGCCCGGCGGGTGCGCCGTGTGCCTGGCCATGGCACCCAGGTGGCTGGGCGCGAGGAACTCCGCGATCACGCCGACCAGCGGCCAGCGGACCAGCACCGACCCGAGCAGCACGACCCCGATGGCCACGTTGCGGATGATCCCGATGACGTAGAAGTCGCGGGCCTGGCCGGAGTACGCGGCGATGGCCACGGCGATGCCGACGGCGAACAGGCCGCTGGAGGCCTGCTGGACGCTCTCCCGGCGGACCAGCCGCAGCAGGAAGACGAGGACGGCGGTCCCCAGCGCGCTCCAGATGCCGATGCGCAGCCCGCCCAGGGAGTTCGCGACGATGAACGCGATCGTCGGCAGGCTGGCGTCGAGCATGCCCCGCCAGCCGCCCAGCTGGTCGAGCACGAGGTGGCGGTCGAACACGCCGGCGCGCGTCGCCGCGACGGCCTCGGCCGGCCCGGCCTGCTCCTCCCCCGTCGCCCCTGCGTCGGGGCGGTCGTTCCCGGCCGTAGCCGTCACCCGACGCCCAGCTCGTACCAGGGGTTGTAGATGACCTCGCGGCCCTCGAAGGAGCCGAACCGGCCCCGGGCGGTGAGCGTGCGGCCGGGCTCGATGCCGGCGATGCGCCGGCGGCCGAGCCAGACCAGCGTCACCGAGCCCGAGCCGTCGAACAGCTCGGCCTCGAGCGTGGGCACGGTCTCGCGCGGGGTGTAGACGACGGACCTCAGCCGGCCCGTCACGGTGACCACGGCGCCCTTGCGGCAGGCGCTGACGGCCTCGCAGCCGGTGTTGGCCACCTCCTCGCGCAGCAGTTCCGCGTCGCGGGTGTGGTCGTCGGCCGTGAGCCGTTGCAGGGTCCGGGTGAACCAGCCGGCCGGCCGGGTCTCTGTCACGGCACCAGGGTAGACGCGGCCGGGCCGCCCGTGCGGCGGGTCCGCAGCCACTCCCGGACGGCGGCCCACCCCGGTCCGGCCGGGTCGATCAGCGCCATGTGGTCACCGGGGAGCAGGTGCACCGCGGCCCGGTCCCCCGCCGCCGTCGCCGCCGCCGCGTAGCGCTCGCTGTGCTCCGGCGGGACGACGTCGTCGTCCGTGCCGTGCACGCAGAGCACGTCGGCACCGGTCGGCACCAGCCGCACCGGGTCGGCCACCGCCAGGACCTCCGCGGTCGGCGGGCCGCCGAGGAACTCGCGCACGGCGCCGCGGCCCAGGGCCTGCTCGTGCGCCCGGGCCAGGTCCAGCACGCCGGCCTGCAGCACCGCGGCGGTGACCCGCACCCGCGGCCCGGCACCGGGCGCGCCGGGCGGGAGCAGCGCGCGGCCGGCGGCCCAGGCGGCCAGGTGCCCACCGGCGGAGTGGCCGATCACCGTGACGTCGGCCAGGTCGAGCCGTCCGGCCTCCGCCAGCCCGGGCAGGTGGCCCAGGGCGGCGGCGACGTCCTCGAGCGTGCGCGGCCAGCCCCCGCCCGCGCCGACCCGCCGGTACTCGACGGCCACGGCGGCGAACCCCGCCGCCGCGAGGTCGGCGGCCAGGGGCCGGGCCAGCTCGACGCCGTGGGCGGCCCGCCAGAAGCCGCCGTGCAGCACCACGGCCACCGGCGCGGGGGCGGAGCCGGCCGGCAGCGTCAGCTCGAGGAACTGGTCCGGGTGCGGCCCGTAGGCCTCCGCGGCGCTCACGCCTGCGGCGTCGGCGGGGTGGGCGGCGGCTGGGTCGACGGCGCGGGCGGCGCCGCCGGCCGGTCGCCCTGCTGCCGGGCGGCCTGCTGCGCGGCCACCTGGGCGGCGGCCTGCGGGGGCAGGGTGAGCGGGAGCTGCTCGCGCACCGGCATGGGGTCGGTCCCGCGGACGACGACGATCCGGCGGAACACGTCCTCCAGCGGCGCCGCCGCCGTGGCGTCCTCCGCGGCCGGGCCGCTGATCATCCCGCGCAGGAACCAGCGCGGTCCGTCGACGCCCAGGAAGCGCGTGGCCCGGCGGACCGGCGCGGGAGCCGGCTGGCCCGCGGGCACCTGGGGGGTCAGGCGCACGTGCCCGGTGAGCTCGGGACCGAACGGCCCGTCGACCTCGCGGAGGCTGCCGCCCTGACCGGAGGCGCTGCGGGCGAGGTCGGCGCGGACGTCGTCCCAGATGCCACCGGCCCGCGGAGCGGCGAAGGCCGAGACCTGCAGCAGGGAGTCGCCGTAGCGGAGGGTGGCCCCGATGACCTTCTGCTGCTGGTTGACGTCGACCCGCAGCTCCGTGCCCGCGACGGCGGGCAACCGGAGCGAGCCCAGGTCGACGCGGGCGACGCCGTCGGAGGGCGCGTCGGCCTCGTCGTAGGGGCCGGAGGTCTCCTCGACGTCGCGCACCCGCACCTGGGGCTCGGGCGGGACACCCTTCTCGCGCAGGCTCCGGTCGATGCGGTTGCGCCGTCGTCCGAACGGCATCTCAGGCCTCCGTGTCGTCGTCGGGCAGGCCCACGCCGGTGGAACCGTGCCCGCCGGCCCCCCGGTCGGTGCCGGGCAGCTCGTCGACCGGCACGAACCGGGCGCGGACGACGGGCTGCACCACCAGCTGCGCCACCCGGTCGCCACGGCGCAGGGTGAGCGGCGTGGTCGGGTCCAGGTTCACCAGGTTCACCTTGATCTCCCCCCGGTAGCCGGCGTCGATGGTGCCCGGCGCGTTGACCAGGCTCAGGCCCAGCCGGTGGGCCAGGCCCGAGCGGGGGTGCACGAACCCGGCGTACCCCTCCGGGATGGCCACGGCCACACCGGTGCCGACGAGCGCGCGCTGCAGCGGGGCCAGCTCGACGTCCTCGGTCACCGACAGGTCGGCTCCGGCGTCACCGGGCAGCGCGTAACGGGGCACGGCTGCCGCGGGCCCGGCCAGCCGCACCGGTACCTCCACGTCGGCGGGACCGGGCGGGGAGGCGGGAGGCAGCACGACCGCGATCCTAGGAGGCGGGAGCTTCCCGTCCTCCCCGCGAGGGGCCTACGCGCGGGACCGCCCGGCTCCGCCGCCCCGGAGGTCGGCGCGGACCCGCCGGGCCAGCGCCTCGGTCGCCCGTCGGTTGCCGCGCGCACCCAGCGCGGCACCGGCCAGCAACGGCGCCGCGACGGGCACGCTGCGGACCATCCGCCGCCCCATCCGGCGGCGCAGCGCCCGGAACCCGGCGCTGCCCAGGACCGCCCCGAGGCCCGTGCCGCCGGCGCGGTCGACGGCGTGCTGGGCCGACCAGGCCGCCAGGTAGGCCGTCGCCCGCTCGCGCGCGTCGCCGGCCGGCGCCCTGCCGTGGAGCTCGTGCAGCTCACCGATCAGCACCACCTCCACGGCGGCGGTCAGGACGGTCTCCGCGGCCAGTTCCAGCGGCAGCGCCACCATCGACGGCGGAGCGAACCAGTGGGCCGCCGACAGCCCGCCGGTGGCGGCGCCGACCGCGGCGGTCAGCCGGCCGGCGCGCTGCACCAGCGCGTCGCCGATCTCCTCGACGTCCGCGCCCGGGTGCGCCGCCCGCAGCCGGGCGGCGTCCCGGATCGGCAGCCGTGGGGCGGCGGCGGCGAGCAGGTCGCCCAGCACGGCCCCGGGCGCCCAGGGCGCGGCCTCGTCCTCGCCTGCCGCCCCGGAGCCGGTCCGGCGCCCGCGGGCCGAGCCCACGGCGGCGGCCACGGCGGCCGCCACGTCGCGCAGCGTGGCCCCGGTGGCCCGGGCGCCGCCCTGGCCGGCGCCGTCCTGCGTCGCGCGGTCCTCCCGGCCGCCGGGCCGCTGGTCGCCCAGCAGTCCGGCGACCGCGTCGGCGAGCAGGCGCGCCGCGCGGGCGGCGCCGCTCCCGGCGGCCGGCTCGCCCGGCACGGGGAGCGGTCGCGGCGGCGGCACGTCCCGCGCGGGGCCGGTGCGGTGGTGCTCGGTCACGGACCGACGGCCGCCTAGGCGGCGCAGTCCCGGCAGTACAGCTGGTCGCCCTTTGAGGCGGCCAGGCGGCTGCGGTGCTGGACCAGGAAGCAGCGCGAGCAGGTGAACTCGTCCTCCTGCTTGGGCAGCACGCGGACGGTGAGCTCCTCGTTGCTCAGGTCGGCGCCCGGGAGCTCCAGGTTCTCGTTGAAGTCGGTCTCGTCCACGTCGACGGACGAGGACTGCGCCTCCGCGCGCCGCGCCTTGAGCTCCTCGAGCGAGTCCTCGCCGAGCTCGTCCGCCTCGTTGCGGCGCGGGGCGTCGTAGTCGGTGGCCATGGGATGTGCCCCTCCTCCGGGGTCCTGTCGGGCTGTCGCCCGCCTCGTCGACGGCAGCGCTCGTGGCGCGGCCGCCCTGGCCGGTCGCGCGAGCGACCGGGTGGTCGGTCCTCTCGTCCGGCCTGTCCGGCCGGACGTCGGGTGCGTCCGTCGCCGGGCCACCCGTGTACCTGCGACGGACGCGGCGCACGGAGGACCGGCAGGCCCCCCAACGCCGCTCGGCCCCTGTTTGTGCCCGGCTGTCGCCGACCGACACCTGGGCGCCGGATCGGGCCCGGGGGCCGCGGAGCGCCAGAGGTTACCCTGCGGCGGTGTCGACCACCGTGGGTGCTGATCCAGCCGTCGTCGGGCCCTACCTCGCCACCGCGCTGGGCGACCGGCGCTGGGAACGGGTGACGGTCGATCTGATCGCCGCGGGCATGTCCAACCTCACGTACACGGTGACGCCCGAGGGCGGCACGGCGGAGGACGCCGTCATCCTGCGCCGACCGCCGACGGGCGCGGTGCTCGCCACCGCGCACGACATGCAGCGCGAGCACCGGGTCATCTCGGCGCTGGGCCCGACCGCCGTCCCGGTGCCGCGGACGCTGCACCTGTGCACCGACGAGTCCGTGCTGGGCGCGCCGTTCTACGTCATGGAGAAGGTGACCGGGGTGCACGTCGTCGACGCGCTGCCGCCGGGGTACGCCGACCAGCCGGCCCAGCGGCGCGCCATCGGCGAGGGCCTGGTCGACGTGCTGGCCGACCTGCACGCCGTCGACCCCGCCGCGGTCGGGCTCGCCGACTTCGGCCGGCCCGAGGGCTTCACCGCCCGCCAGGTGCGGCGCTGGACCAAGCAGTGGGACGCCACCCGCGACCGGGACCGCCCCGGGATGGACGCCCTGGCCGCGCGGCTCGCGGAGACGGTGCCGGCCACCCCGCGGTCGGGCATCGTGCACGGCGACTACCGGCTGGACAACTGCCTGCTCGACCCGGGTGCGCCCGGGCGGATCCGCGCCGTCCTGGACTGGGAGATGTCCACCCTCGGCGATCCGCTCACCGACATCGGCATGCTCTTCATCTACTGGCCCGAGGCCGGTGAGGAGCCCGCGGCGGTGCAGAGCGCGGTGACCGCCCTGCCCGGCTTCCCCACCCGGCGGGAGATCGCCGAGCGGTACGCGCAGCGCAGCGGCACGCAGCTGGACGACCTGTCGTGGTACGTCGGCTTCGCGTTCTTCAAGTTCGCCGCGATCGTGGCCGGCATCGTCGCCCGCACGGCAGCCGGCGCCATGGCCGGCAAGGACACCAGCGGCTTCGCCGACCGCATCGACGGCTGCGTGGAGCGGGGACGCGCCGCGCTGGACGACGGTGCGATCTAGCCGGCGCGCCCACGCCTAGACTCCGGCCCCGTGGGACGGGAACAGTGAGCACGACGACCGACCGCCCGGCGGTCCGGCCGCGCAGCGGTCGCCGTCCGATTCCCCCGCTGATCTTCCTGCTCGTCCTCGCCATCGCCGCGCTGGGCGTCTGGTGGAAGGTCTTCGGCGACGCCGCCGCCGAGGAGGAGCGCCAGGCCGACGCCTGCGCCGCGGCCTCGTCCGCCCCGCCGCAGCTGGACCCCAGCACGGTACGCCTGCGCGTCTTCAACGCCACGGACACCGCCGGGCTGGCCCAGCAGGTCGCCGCGGACCTCCAGGGCCGCGGGTTCGTCGTCGAGGAGATCGCGAACGACCCGACCGAGCGCGAGGTCACCGGCGTCGGCGAGCTCCGCCACGGCCCCCGCGGCAGCGACGCCGCGGCCTACGTGCGCGTGTACCTGCCCGGGTCCGGCGACTGGGTCGACACCCGCGCCACGGACCTCGTCGACGTCGTCATCGGTCCCGACTTCGCCGGGCTGCCCAGCCCCGAGGAGGTGGCCGCCGTCCTCGCCCCGGCCTCGGAGGCCGCGGCGGAGTGCGACTCGGACGTCCCCGCCTAACGGCCCTCGTGCAGCCGGGCCACCAGGTCGACGAACGGACCGGCCACCGACGGCGCCACCGCGATCGCCATCGGGTCGGCGAAGGCGCGCCCCGGCAGCCCGGTGACGACGGCTCCCGCCTCGGCGGCCACCAGCGCGCCGGCGGCGTGGTCCCACGGCTTGAGCCCCAGCTCGTAGTAGGCGTCGGCGCGCCCGGCGGCGACGGTGCACAGGTCCAGCGCGGAGGAGCCGTGCCGGCGGATGTCGCGCACCCGCGGCAGCAGCTCGGCCACGACCGCCCCCTGGGCGCGGCGCTGCTCGACGCGGTACCCGAAGCCGGTCAGCACCAGGGTCTGCTCCAGCGACGACGGGCCGCTGCAGGTGAGCCGCACCGGGTCGGGCCGCACCGGGGACGACTCGTGGGCGCCGCCGCCGGCCGTCGCGGTGAACACCTCGCCGGTGAGCACGTTGTGGACCACCCCCGCCACCACCCGGCCCTCGACCTCGGCCGCGATGGACACCGCGAAGGCCGGCAGGCCGTAGAGCAGGTTCACCGTCCCGTCGACCGGGTCGACGACCCACCGCACGCCGGTGCCGCCCGTCCGCTCGCCCCCCTCCTCCCCGAGCAGCCCGTCGCCCGGGCGGGCACCGAGCAGCCGGCCGGTGATGAGCTCCTCGGCGGCCCGGTCGACGGCGGTCACGACGTCGGTGGGGCTGGACTTCGTGTCGACCTGCGCTCCGGCCCCGTCGCGCTCGCGGGCGATGAGCTCGGCAGCCTCCCGGGCGGTCGCCACGGCGAGGTCGAGCAGGACGGCGGGCGACGGGTGCGCGGTCACGCGGCGATCCTCCCTGTCCTGCATAGTCTGACGCCGTGCAGGGGTTCGGCGTGGACATCGGCGGCAGCGGCATCAAGGGGGGCGTGGTCGACCTCGACCGCGGCGAGCTCGTGGGCGAGCGGACGCGCATCCCCACGCCGCAGCCGTCCCTGCCGGACCCGGTGTGCGACGCGGTCGCCGGGATCGTCACCGGCGCCGGCTGGACCGAGCGGATCGGCGTGACGTTCCCCGGTGTCCTCAAGAAGGGCGTCGCGCACACCGCGGCCAACGTGGACAAGAGCTGGCTGGGTACCGACCTGGCCGCGGGGGTCGAGGACCGGATCCCCGGCACGGTGCAGACCCTCAACGACGCCGACGCCGCCGGTCTCGCCGAGATGCGCTACGGAGCCGGTCGCGGGCACGACGGCGTGGTGCTGATGCTCACCTTCGGCACCGGCATCGGCAGCGCGCTGTTCACCGACGGCGTCCTGGTACCCAACACCGAGTTCGGGCACATCCAGGTCGACGGCGAGGACGGCGAGGCCCGCGCCTCGGCCTCGGCGCGGGAGCGGGAGGAGCTCAGCTACCCGGACTGGGCCCGCCGGGTGGACCGCTACCTCGACGTCCTCGAGGCGGGTGTCTGGCCGGACCTGATCATCGTCGGCGGCGGGGTGAGCAAGAAGGCCGACAAGTGGGTGCCGTTGCTGTCCACCCGGACGCCGGTCGTGCCGGCACAGCTGCTGAACGACGCCGGCATCGTCGGTGCAGCGCTCGCCGCCGCGGAGCACATCGGCCGCTGATGGGCCGCGGAGCTCACCCGGACCGGTGAGCCGGCCGGACGGTGCCACGCCCCTCCGGGCGAACCCGGGACGGCGAAGGCGGTGGAACCACGCCGCGGCGTCGTTACAATGGAAGAGCCCCGCCCCGTCGCTCCCAGCCGAGAGGCATCCCCCAGCCGCGCGCAGGTCAAACGCCGCGCAGGGCCCCGGGGTCCCACCTCCTGCTCGCCGACGCGTCGAGGCCGCTACCCGGAGGCCGCTCGGCTCCCCGGGGAACGGGACCCAGAACGGGAAGGAACCCTGAGTGCCCGCCGAAACGCCAGCACCGGACACCGCCGCCGCGAGCACTGCCAGTCGCTCCAGGACGGCCGCCGGCAAGGTCGCCCCCGCGGCCCGCAGCAAGAAGGCCCCGGCGAAGACCGGCACCACCACCGGCCGCACCAAGCCCAGCATCGCCCCGTCGCCCGCCGGGGCCGAGGGCGGCGCCGTGCTGACCGCTGTCGCGACCGACGCCACCGCGGTGGCCGTCGTCGAGGGCGGGGAGGGTCTCAAGATCGACGAGACGGTCGTGGCCGGCCCCGACGGGGTGGCCGTCGCCGAGGCCGAGCCGGCCGCCGAGGAGACCGCCGAGGGCGGCGACTTCGAGTGGGACGACGAGGAGGAGTCCGAGGCGCTGCGCCAGGCGCGCAAGGACGCCGAGATGACCGCCTCGGCGGACTCGGTCCGTGCCTACCTCAAGCAGATCGGCAAGGTCGCGCTGCTCAACGCCGAGGAGGAGGTCGACCTCGCCAAGCGCATCGAGGCCGGGCTCTACGCCGCCGAGCGGCTGCGCCAGGTCGAGGAGGAGGGCCAGAAGCTCTCCCCGCAGATGCGCCGCGACCTCAACTGGATCGTCCGGGACGGCGAGCGCGCCAAGAACCACCTGCTGGAGGCCAACCTCCGCCTCGTGGTCTCCCTGGCCAAGCGCTACACCGGCCGCGGCATGGCGTTCCTGGACCTCATCCAGGAGGGCAACCTCGGGCTGATCCGTGCGGTCGAGAAGTTCGACTACACCAAGGGTTACAAGTTCTCGACCTACGCGACGTGGTGGATCCGCCAGGCCATCACCCGCGCCATGGCCGACCAGGCCCGCACCATCCGCATCCCGGTGCACATGGTCGAGGTCATCAACAAGCTCGGCCGCATCCAGCGCGAGCTGCTCCAGGACCTCGGCCGCGAGCCGACCCCGGAGGAGCTGGCCAAGGAGATGGACATCACCCCGGACAAGGTGCTGGAGATCCAGCAGTACGCCCGGGAGCCGATCAGCCTCGACCAGACCATCGGCGACGAGGGCGACAGCCAGCTCGGTGACTTCATCGAGGACTCCGAGGCCGTGGTCGCCGTCGACGCCGTGAGCTTCACGCTCATGCAGGACCAGCTGACGAGCGTGCTGCAGACGCTGTCGGAGCGGGAGGCCGGCGTCGTGCGCCTGCGCTTCGGCCTGACCGACGGCCAGCCCCGCACCCTCGACGAGATCGGCCAGGTCTACGGCGTCACCCGCGAGCGCATCCGCCAGATCGAGTCCAAGACCATGTCCAAGCTGCGGCACCCCAGCCGCTCGCAGGTGCTGCGGGACTACCTGGACTGAGGAAGGACCCCGTCGCCCCCCACCGCTCGCACGCTCGCGGCGGGCCCCTGCGACGGGGCCGTGCGAACGGCCCCGGCTCCCTCACGGAGCCGGGGCCGTTCGCCTGTGCCGCGGACGTGTGGTGCCGGTGTCGCGGATGTGACCCGTGTGTCGGTGAGGTCACGATCTCACCCTCAGGTGCCGGGTGGGCCGTGTACGACCACACCTGTCGGGTATCCGGCGTAGCGTTGGGGGCGCAGAGAACAGCAGCGGACCCACTGCCGGAGCAACCCGGCGCACGGAGACCACGACCGACGACCGACGACAGATCAGCACCACCCAAGATGAGTCCCTGCTGGACCCACCGGCACCACCGGTCACGGGGTCCCCGTCACGACGGCGGGTCCCGCGGCCGACCCGCCGGCCCGGGAACACGGGAGGCCATCCTGGCGCTGTGCAGGAGGCCGATCCGCAGCCGCGGGTCCGTGCGGTAGAGAGCGAGTGATGACCCAGATGACCCAGACGCTGACGACGACCACGCCCACCGACGACCTCGTCGTCCCCTTCCACTGCGACCGCTGTGGAGCGCTGGCCAAGGTGCGGGTCGTCCTTCCCAGTGGCAGTGACCTCGTGTTCTGCGGGCACCACGCTCGTGAGTACGAGGGCAAGCTGCGCGACATCGCCGCCGACTTCATCGAGACCGGCGAGTAGCGCCCGACCTCACCCGAAAGAGGCGCTATCGTCGCGTACAGCGATGAAGCCCTCACCCGACGCCGCCGCCGGTGTCCCCCGTTCGCCTGATGCGGACGAGGGCCCGGCGGCTCCGTCGTTCCCGGGTAGCACCGGTCGACGGCCACCCGAGGAACACCCCATGCCGCAGCAGCACCCGTCCGCCGACGAGACCGCCCGGCGGGCGGAACCCGTCCCCGCCACGCCCGAGGCGCCGACCGACGGGCCCGCCGACGACCAGGCGGCAGGCCCGGAGGACGCCGGGGACACCGCCCCGTCGGTCCCGGCGGGCGCCGTCCCCGACGAGATCGAGCGGACCGGGACCGGTACCCCCGAGGGGACCGCCCCGGCCGGCGATCCCGCCGACGGCCCGACCACCGGAGGCGAGCTCTCCGACGAGACCCGGCCCGTCCCCCGTGACCGCGGCCCCGTCCCCGGTGACCGGACGCCCCCACCCCCGGCTCCGGCCTCCGTGGACGAGTCCGCGGCACGGCCGGAGCAGGCTGCGCAGGCCTCCCCGACGCCGGAGCCCGAGACCTGGGACCAGACGGCGGACATCCGCTTCGCGCCCGGCCAGGCCCCCGGGCAGGTCGCCGCCTCGGCACCCCGGCCGACGACGGCCGACGACGCCGCGGCCGGGCCCCCGGACGCCGACGCCTCCGCGACCCACCACGCGACGGCACCGGTCGAGCCCCTCCCGGCTTCCTCCCCCGACGCCACGGGGGTCCTCGGCCCGCCCCTCGACTCGACCGCCACGCTCCCGGCGGCGGCCTCCGGACCCGTGGCCGGCGGACCCGGGAGCCCTTCCGCTCCGGGCGGCGGCGGACCCGCGGCCGGCGGCGGCGACGACGGCACCTCGGGGCCCCGCCGGTCGTGGTGGCGGCGCCCCGCGGTGCTGGCGCCGGCCGCCGCGGTGGCCGTCCTGGGCGGCGTCTACGTGGTGGACGTGCTCGTCGCCGGCGACGACGTCCCCCGCAACACCGTGGTGGCCGGGGTGGACATCGGCGGGCTCTCCCCCGAGGCGGCGGCCCGCGAGCTGGCGCAGGTGCAGGAGCGCATCTCCGCCGAGCACACCCTGCAGGCCGGGGAGGTGACCGCGCCCTTCCTGCCCGCCGATGCCGGTGTCGCGCTGGACGTCGACGCGACCGTCGACGCCGCCTCCGGGCAGCCGCTCAACCCCTGGACCCGGCTCACCAGCTTCTTCTCCGACCGCGAGATCGACCCCGTCCTCACCGGCGAGGAGGCCGTCGTCGCCCGCGTCGACGCCCTCGCCAACGAGGTGGACCTCGTGCCGGTCGACGCCGGCATCGCCATCGACGGCACCACCGCGACCGTCACCGAGCCCGTGGCCGGCAGCGCGCTGGACCGCGAGGGGGCCGTCGAGGCCATCACCGCCGCGCTGGCGACCGGCGACCCCGCCGATCCGATCGAGCTGCCGGTCGAGGAGGTGCCCTTCGCGGTTCCGGCCGAGGAGGCCCAGCGGGTCCTCGACGAGGTCGTCACCCCGGGCCTGGCCGCCCCGGTCACCGTGAACAGCTCCGACGGCAGCGCCTCGGTCGAGGTGTCCGTCGAGGCCATCGCCACCTCGCTCACCTTCACGCCCGAGGAGGACGGCCGGCTCGCCGTCGCCATCGACCCCGGCCGGCTGGCCGACGCGATGGGCGAGGACCTCACCGCCTTCGGCGAGCCCGCCCAGGACGCCCGGTTCGAGGTCACCGGGGGAACCGTGCAGATCGTCCCCTCGGTCGACGGCACGGGCATCGCCCCCTCGGCGCTGGCCACCGCACTGGTCGACGTCCTCCCCTCCGCCGCACCGCGGGAGGTGACCGCCGAGCTCGGGCCGGTGCCCGCCGACCTCACCACCGAGGAGGCCCAGGCGCTGGGCATCCGCGAGGAGATCAGCAGCTTCACGACCTCGACGCCGAACAGCGCCAGCGGCACCAACATCCGGGTGGTCGCCGAGGAGGTCGACGGCGCGCTGGTGCTCCCGGGGGAGACCTTCAGCCTGAACACCTACACCGGCCCGCGCGGGACGGCGCAGGGCTACGTGCCGGCCAACGTCATCAGCGGCGGGCAGCTGTCGACCGCAGTCGGCGGCGGGATCAGCCAGTTCGCCACCACGATGTTCAACGCGGTGTTCTTCGCCGGGCTCGAGGACGTCTACCACAAGCCGCACACCTTCTACATCAGCCGCTACCCCGCCGGCCGGGAAGCGACGGTCTACGAGGGCCAGATCGACCTGCAGTGGCGCAACGACACCGACACCGGCGTCTTCGTCGACACGCGGTGGGTGCCGTCCGCGGGCGGGGGCGGGTCGATCACGGTCACCTTCTACGGCACGAAGCGCTACGAGATCGAGGCCGTCGAGGGGCCCCGCACCAACTACCGCGCCCCCCGGTCGCTGGAGAAGCCCGACGACGGGTCCTGCATCTCCCAGACCGGCGTCCAGGGCTTCGACGTGACGGTGACCCGCATCTTCCGCGACCTGCAGACCGGCGCGGAGATCCGGCGGGAGACCTTCAGCACCTCCTACGCGGCCGAGGACAACATCCGCTGCGTGCCGGTGGCCCAGGAGCCCGACCCGGCCACACCGGATCCGGGCGCGCCGCCCGCGACCGGACCGTCGCCGGCGCCGGGCCCGGCCGGCCGGCGGCCGGTCGGGCGCCGGGCGGGCTGACCGGAGCCGGGACCGGCCGGTCGCAACACACCTCGCGGGCACCCCGGCCGCAGGTCGGGCGTGCACACTGGGCGGATGAGCGCCGTGCTGCCCGGGGGCTCCCCGGCACGCGCCGGCGAGCCCTCCGAGCCCCCTGCCGAGGAGACCCGGTCCGGCAGCACCGCCTCGGGGACCGGCCGCGGCCGCTCACCCGCCCGGTGGACGGCGCCGTTCCGCGTGCCGGCGGACGTGCTGGGCCGGACGGTCGCCAAAGCGTGGCAGGACCGGATCCTCGGCCTGTCGGGCGAGGCCGCGTTCTGGCAGGTGCTCGCCATCCCGCCGCTGCTCATCGCCCTGCTGGGGTCGCTGGGCTACCTCGGCGACTGGATCGGCGGCGGCGCCGTCGCCCGCATCGAGGAGCAGCTGGTCGACGCCTCGGCCAACGTGCTGACCGCCGACGTCGTCGACGACCTCGTGCGGCCGACGCTGGCCGACATCCTCGGGTCGGGGCGGCTGGACGTCGTCAGCCTCGGCTTCCTCATCACCCTGTGGGCGGGCTCGTCGGCGACCGCGACGTTCATGAACACGATCGTCATCGCCTACGGCCAGCGCGACGTCCGCGGACCGATCGCCACCCGGCTCATGGCGCTGTGGCTGTTCGTCGTGGGCCTGCTGCTGGCCGTGCTCACCCTGCCGCTGCTCGTGCTGGGGCCCGGGCTGCTCGTCGACCTCTTCCCCGCCGACTGGCGGGGGACGGCGGCCGTCCTGGTGAACGCCGTCTACGGCCCGGTCGTGCTCATCGGCCTGGTGCTGGGGCTGACGACCTTCTACCACGTCATCCTGCCCCGCCGGCTGCCCTGGCGACGGCACCTGCTGGGCACACTGCTGGCCACGACGTTCTTCTTCGTGGCGGCCACGCTGCTGCGGGTCTACGTCACCAACATCCTGGTGACCGCCCTCCCCTACGGAGCACTCGCGACCCCCATCGCGGTCCTGCTGTTCTGCTTCCTCTTCGGCATGGCCCTGCTCCTCGGCGCCGAGCTCAACGCCACCGTGCAGGAGCGCTGGCCCGCGCCGCTGCAGCGCCACCGCAAGCGCCGGCAGCAGCGGCGCGCCGTCAAGATCGACCGCGCGCGCCGCCTCGACGGCATATGACATCGCGGTCCTCCGGACCGCAGACCACATCGCGGTCCATCGGACCGCACCGCGGCCAGGTGCCGTGCCCCTGCTGCACTGAGCCGCTGACGCCCCGTCCGGTGGGGACCCTGCGGGCAAGCCACCGGCCGCGACCCCTCGCGGGGCGGCTCGCGTTCCGGCGCCTCGCGGGGCGGCTGCGGTCAGCGCCTACTTGCGGAGCTGCTCGTAGATCTCCTTGCAGGCGGGGCAGACCGGGCTGCCCGGCTTGGGGCTCTTGGTCACCGGGAAGACCTCACCGCACAGCGCCTCGACCATGGTGCCCATGACCGCGCTCTCGGCGATCTTGTTCTTCTTCACGTAGTGGAAGACCTCGTTGGCGCTGCCGGTGTCACCCTCGCGGACGTCGGGCTTCTCGAGGAGGTCGGTGCTGCTCACGTGCTGCTCCCTGCGTCGGGGACGGGGGGACCGGGCGGGTTCCGGTGGCTCGGGCGTCGCCGTCCATGATGACAGGGTGACCGCACCACTCCCCTCCCCTCCGCTGCAGGTGTCCTCCGAGGTCGCCGACGCGCTCGCCTCCGGCGCCCCCGTCGTCGCGCTGGAGAGCACCCTGCTGGCGCACGGCCTGCCCCGTCCCGACAACCGGGCCGCGGCCGACGAGGTGGAGTCCGCCGTCCGCGCCGGCGGTGCGGTGCCTGCGACGATCGCGGTCCTGGACGGCGTCCCGCACGTGGGACTCACCGCAGGGCAGGTCGACCGCGTGTGCGCCGACCCCGGCCTGGCCAAGCTCGGCGTCCGCGACCTCCCCGTGGCCGCCGCGCTCGGCCTCTCCGGCGCGACCACGGTCTCCAGCACCGCCCTGCTGGCCGAGCGCGCCGGCATCGGGCTGTTCGCCACCGGCGGCCTCGGCGGCGTGCACCGCCAGTCGGTCGACACCTTCGACGAGTCCGCCGACCTCACCGCCCTGTCCCGCACCTCGCTGGCCGTGGTGTGCGCGGGCGTGAAGTCCATCCTCGACGTCCCGGCGACCCTCGAGCGGCTGGAGAGCCTCTCGGTCACCGTGGTCGGCTACCGCACCCGCACCTTCCCCGGCTTCTACGTGGCCGACTCCGGCGCGGAGCTGGACTGGTCGGTCGAGGACCCGGCGCAGGCCGCCGCCGTGCTCGACGCCCGGCGCCGGCTGGCCCCCGGCGCGGTCGTCGTCGCCAACCCCCTGCCGGTCGACGAGCAGCTCGACCCGGAGCTGCACGACCGCGTCATCGCCGACGCCCTCGCCGCGGCCGAGGCCGCGGGCGTGCGCGGCAAGGGCGTCACCCCGTTCGTCCTGGACCACCTGCACCGCGTCAGCGGCGGCGCCACCCTCGAGGTCAACGTGCGCCTGGTGCTGCGCAACGCCGAGCTCGCCGGCCGCATCGCCGCGGCGCTGGCCGCGCTGCCGGCCTGACCGTGCGCCCGGTCGTCGTGGTCGGCGACGTCGCCACGGACGTCGTCGCCGTCCTCTCCGGGGAGCCCGCGCCCGGGTCCGACCGGCCGGCGGCGATCCGCACCCGCGGCGGCGGCGCCGGAGCCAACGTCGCGGTGCACCTGGGCCGGCGGGGCGTCCCGGTCACCTTCGCCGGCTGCGTCGGCGCCGACCCGGCCGGCGCCGCGCTGGTCGCCGAGCTCGCCGCGGCCGGGGTGGACGTCGCGGTGCGAACCGTGGCCGGCGGCGTCACCGGCACGATCGTCAGCCTGGTGGAGCCCGGCGGGCAGCGCAGCATGCTCGCCGACCGCGGGGCGAACCTCGAGCTGAGCCCGGCCGACGTCCCCTCCCCGGCGCCCTCGGGGCACCTGCACCTGTCCGGCTACACGCTGCTGGACCCGCGGCCCCGCGCCGCCGGGCTGGCCGCGCTGGCCGCGGCCGCAGCGGCGGGGGCCACGACCTCGCTGGACCCCGCCTCCACCGGGCCGCTGGCCGCCTACGGGGTCGACCGGTGGCTGGCCGACACGGCGGGCGTGACGCTGCTGCTGCCCAACGCCGAGGAGGCCCGGCTGCTCACCGGCTGCGCCGACGCCGCCGACGCCGCGCGCGCCCTGGCCGAGCGGCACGCCGCCGTCGCCGTCACCCTGGGCGCCGAGGGGGCGCTGTGGTGCGCCGGGGACGCGCTGGTGCACCGGCCGGCTCCCCCGACCGCGGTGGTCGACACCACCGGAGCCGGTGACGCCTTCACCGCCGGCCTGCTCGCGACCTGGCTCGCCGACGGGGGCGCCGACCCGGCCGGCCTGCTCGACCGGGGCATGGCCGCCGCTGCCGAGGTCGTCCGGCGGCCGGGAGCCCGCTGACCGGCCGCTCGACCGTGATGCGATCGTGACCGGAACTGAGGCTAGGGTCGCCTAAGTTTGGTGAGCCTCACCTCTGTCGACCGACGGAGGGCGCCCCTCCAGCGGGCCGCGAGGGCTGACCGACCGGCGCGCTCCGCGCCCACCCCGACCGGAAGGACCCCATGCGCCGCGCTCCGCGCCTCGCCGCGCTCACCACCGCCACCGTGATGCTTGGCGGCCTCGCCGCCTGCGGGAACGACTCGTCCGACGACGCCTCCGGCGGCGGTGGGGACACCATCACGATCGAGCACGCCTTCGGCACCACGACGATCGAGGGCACCCCGGAGCGCGTGGCCACGGTCCAGTGGGCCAACCACGAGGTGCCCCTGGCCCTCGGCGTCGTCCCCGTCGGTATGGCCGCGGCCAACTTCGGCGACGACGACGGCGACGGGCTGCTGCCCTGGGTCGCCGAGCGGCTCGAGGAGCTCGACGCCGAGACGCCGGTGCTGTTCGACGAGACCGACGGCATCGACTTCGAGGCCGTCGCCGACACCGAGCCCGACGTCATCCTGGCCGGCTACTCCGGCCTCACCCAGGAGGACTACGACACCCTCAGCGAGATCGCGCCGGTCGTCGCCTTCCCCGAGGCGCCGTGGGCGACCCCGTGGCGGGAGATGATCGAGATCAACGCCGCCGGCATGGGCATGGCCGAGGAGGGCGAGCAGCTCGTCGCCGACCTGGAGGCGGAGATCGCCGGCACGGTGGGGCAGTACCCGCAGCTCGACGGCCGCTCCACGATGTTCCTCACCCACGTGGACACCACCGACCTGAGCGAGGTCAGCTACTACACGCCGTTCGACACCCGCAGCGCCTTCTTCGAGGACCTGGGCCTGACCACCCCGGCCAGCGTCGCGGCCGCCTCGACCGATTCCGAGCAGTTCTCCGGCACGATCAGCGCCGAGCGGATCGACACGCTCGACGACGTCGAGATCATCGTGACCTACGGCGACCAGGAGCTGGTCGACGCGCTCAGCGGCGACCCGCTGCTGTCGCAGATGCCGGCCGTGGCGAACGGCGCGATCGTGCTGCTGCCCGACACCCCGCTGGGCACCGCCGCGAACCCGACCCCGCTGGCGATCTCCTGGGTGCTGGAGGACTACGTGGCCCTGCTGGCCGAGGCCGCCGACAAGGCCGGGGCCCCGGCCGCGTGATCACTGCTCCGTGACCGCGGTCCACCCCGTCCCGACCCCGGACGTCGTCCCGCTGCGACGTCCGGGGTCGGTCCGGTTCCTCTGGCTGCTCGTCGTCCTGGCGGTGCTGGCCCTGCTGGTGGTCGCCTCGGTGGCCATCGGCTCCCGGGGCGTCGGCTGGTCCGACATCCTCGCCGCGCTCGGCGGGTCCTCGGAGACGATCGAGGAGGCGGCGGTCACCAAGCGCATCCCCCGCACCGTGCTGGCCGTGCTGGTCGGTGGGGCGCTGGGGCTGGCCGGTGCGGTCATGCAGGGCGTCACCCGCAACCCGCTGGCCGACCCGGGGGTGCTCGGCATCAACATGGGCGCCTCGCTCGCCGTCGTGGCGGGCTTCGCGTTCTTCGGGTTGTTCTCGGCCACGAGCATCATCTGGACGGCCGTCTTCGGCGCCGCCGTCGCGGCCGTGTTCGTCTACGCGGTCGGTTCGCTGGGCCGCGGCGGGCCGACGCCGCTCAAGCTCGCGCTGGCCGGCGCGGCCACGTCCGCAGCGCTGACGTCGTTCGTCACCGCCATCGCGCTGCCCCGGGGCGACATCGCCGCCAGCGTCCAGTCGTGGCAGGTGGGCGGGGTCGGCGGGGCCACCTTCCCGAACATCACCCCGGTCCTGCCGTTCCTCGCGGCCGGCCTGGCCATCAGCCTGCTCTCGGCGCGCAGCCTCAACTCGCTGGCGCTCGGCGACGAGCTCGCCGCCGGCCTCGGTGAACGGGTCGCCCTCGCCCGCGGCCTCGCGGCGTTCGGGTCGGTGCTGCTGGTCGGCGCCGCCACGGCGGTGGCCGGCCCCATCTGGTTCGTCGGGCTCGTCGTCCCGCACCTGTGCCGGCTCCTCGTCGGGGTCGACCACCGGTGGCTGCTGCCGTTCTCCGCGCTGGCCGGCGCCTGCCTGCTCGTCGCCTCCGACGTGCTCGGCCGGATCGTCGCCCGGCCGAGCGAGCTCGACGTCGGCATCATCACCGCGCTCGTGGGCGCGCCCTTCTTCATCGCCGTCGTCCGCCGGCAGAAGGTGCGCGAGCTGTGACCGCCGTCGTCGCCCCGCCGGACGCCACCGTGCGCGCGGTCACCCGCGACCGGGTCCGCCGCTCCGCCCGCCGCCGGCTGGTGATCTCCGTGCTGTCGGGGCTCGTCGGGGCGACGTTCGTCCTGACGCTCATGGTCGGGCGGACGTTCTACCCGATCGACGACGTCGTCCGCGTGGTCCTCGGCGAGCAGGTGCCGGGGGCCGGCTTCACGGTCGGGCGGCTGCGGTTGCCCCGCGGGGTCCTGGCCGTCGTCGCCGGCCTCGCCTTCGGCCTGGCGGGCGTCACGTTCCAGACGATGCTGCGCAACCCGCTGGCCAGCCCCGACGTGATCGGCATCAGCTCCGGGGCCAGCGCGGCGGCGGTCATCGGCATCGTCGTGCTGTCGCTGGACGGTGCGACCGTCTCCGTGCTGGCCGTTGCCGCGGCGCTGGGCGTGGCGCTGGTGATCTACGGGCTGGCGTACCGGGGCGGGGTGGCCGGCACCCGGCTGATCCTCATCGGCATCGGCATGGGCGCCATGCTGAACAGCGTCATCCAGTACGTGCTGTCCACGGCCGGGCAGTGGGACTACCAGGAGGCGCTGCGCTGGCTGACCGGCAGCCTCAACGGGACCACGTGGGCGGCGGTGCTGCCGGCGCTGGTCGCGCTCGTGGTGCTGGGCCCCCTCCTGCTCACGCAGACGAGGAACCTGTCGGCGCTGCAGCTCGGCGACGACACCGCCGCCGCGCTCGGCGTGCGGGTGGAGCGGACCCGGCTGGTCGCCATCGTGTGCGCCGTCGGGCTGGTCGCCTTCGCCACGGCCGCCTGCGGGCCGATCGCCTTCGTGTCGTTCCTCGCCGGGCCGATCGCCGCGCGCGTCGTCGGGCCGAACGGCTCGCTGCTGGTGCCCGCGGCGCTGGTCGGGGCGCTGCTGGTGCTCGTGGCCGACCTCGTGGGGCAGTTCGCGCTCGGCACGCGCTACCCGGTCGGCGTCGTCACCGGCGTCCTCGGCGCGCCGTACCTGATCTACCTGATCGTCCGCACCAACCGGGCCGGAGGCTCACTGTGACCGAACGGGCGACTCCGTGACCGCCACCCACGCGCTCACCGCCGAGGAGCTCACCCTCGCCTACGGCGACCGCACGGTGATCGAGGACCTCGACCTCGCCGTACCGGCCGGCCGCATCACCGGGATCGTGGGCGCCAACGCCTGCGGCAAGTCGACGCTGCTGCGGTCGATGTCGCGGCTGCTGTCGCCGCGGGCCGGGCAGGTCCTGCTCGACGGCAAGGCCGTGCACCGCACGCCGGCCAGGCAGCTGGCCCGCACGCTCGGCCTGCTTCCGCAGTCGCCGATCGCCCCGGAGGGCATCACCGTCGCCGACCTCGTCGGCCGCGGCCGGCACCCGCACCAGCGGGTGTTCTCCCGGTGGAGCAGGGAGGACGACGCCGCGGTGGCCGCCGCCCTCGAGGCGACGCAGACGGTCGCGCTCGCCGACCGCGCCGTCGACGAGCTGTCCGGCGGCCAGCGGCAGCGGGTCTGGATCGCGATGGCGCTGGCCCAGCAGACCGACCTGCTGCTGCTCGACGAGCCGACGACGTTCCTCGACGTCGCGCACCAGGTCGAGGTGCTCGACCTGCTCACTGACCTCAACCGCACCCGGGGCACGACGATCGTCATGGTGCTGCACGACCTGAACCTCGCGGCCCGCTACGCCGATCACCTGGTCGCGATGGTGGCGGGGCGCATCCACGCCGTCGGCACGCCGGGCGAGGTGCTCACCGAGGAGTGCGTCCGCGCGGTTTTCGGCCTCGACAGCCGGGTGATCGCCGACCCGACGTCCGGGGCGCCGCTGATGCTGCCGCTGGGCCGCCACCACGTCGGCACGCCCGCGGAGGTGTTCCCCCGCGGCTGAGCCGCCGCGGGTCAGTGCTCGATGACCCGGCCGGGTTCGAGGGCCCGCCGGGTGGCGGCCGGGTCGTCGAGGATCCGGTCCGGCGCCGGCGGGCGGTAGCGGTGGGGGTCGGTCTTCTTCTTCGGCGGCCGGTCGTTGGCCATGACGACGGCGATCCAGGGCAGCAACGTCCCCAGCACCGCGAAGGTGATCGCCAGCCACAGCACCTGGTAGAACGCCGCGGCGAGGACGACGCTCACCAGGCGCACGGCCATGGTGATGACGTACCGGCGCTTCCGGGCGGCGTGCTGGTCGGCGAGGCTCGGCGCCGCCTCGGTGATCAGGACCGGCTCTGCCCGCCGGAGTCGTGCGAACTGCTCGCTGGAGGCCACGAGTGCCCTTCCCTGAAACCGGCCGGGGGTGGTGGCGAGGAGTCGGCGAGCATGTCCGTCGGCCCCGGAGCCCCGGCTCCTGGGCCCATCGTGCCACCGGATCGCGCACGATGCAGGTGCCTGCCGAGGGCTCTCCGCAGGGTCCGGTCAGGAGCCGGCGGCGGCCTTCGTGGCCTGCTTCTTCTCCTGCTTGGTGCGGCGCACCTCGGCCAGCGACCCGGGGCCGGTGACGTCGGCGACCGAGCGGCGCGCACCCTCCTCGCCGTACTCACCGGCGGCCTCGCGCCAGCCCGGCGGGGTGACCCCGTGCTGCTTGCCGAGCAGCGCGACGAGGATCTTCGCCTTCTGGGCGCCGAACCCCGGCAGCTCCCCCACCCGCTTGAGCAGCGCCCTGCCGTCCGGGACGTCGGCCCACAGCGCCTCGGCCCGCCCGTCGTAGCGCTCGACCAGCAGCCGGCACACCGCCTGGGCGCGGGCGGCCATCGACCCCGGGTAGCGGTGCACCGCGGGCGGGCCCTGGAACCAGGCGGCCACCTGCTCGGGATCGGCGTCGGCGAGCTGCGCCGCCGACAGCGTGTCCACGCCCATCCGGTCGGCGAGCAGCCGTGGGCCGGCGAACGCCCGCTCCATCGGGAACTGCTGGTCCAGGAGCATGGCAAGCACGACGGCGAGCGAGTCACGGCTCAGAAGCTCGTCGGCGGCGGCGTCCTGGGCGATGCACAACTGAGGCACGCCGGCAGTGTGCCGCAGGGAGCGAGGTGCCGACGCCGCGGCATGTCGCAGTTCACTCCTCGATCTGTCGGCGGATCAGCCGATGTCACCGGCCGGGGCGGAGCCCTCCGCCCCCTCATCCGAGCCTCCCCGGTAGCGGCCGGGGCCGCTTGGTGGCTCCCGGTTGTCAGCGGCCCCAGCCCATCGCGCTCGGGTTGGTCTCCTCGCCGAGCGACCACCACGCGAGCTGCCCGGGGGCCAGGGTCAGATGGGCGAACTCGGTCTGGCCCGGGAGACGCGCCCTGAGCGTCACGAACTGGTTGCTCGCCCGGGCTGTCTCTATCTCCCCGGCGCGACTGGTCAGATCGACGGAGTCTTCCAGCTCCCAGACGAGATCCGTCCCGGCCATCCGCAGAATCTTCGGCATCTCTCAGCCAATCAGTCGCAGAACTCACAGCACCAGCCGGGCATCATGCCCGCCACCGCGGGGATCGGACAGCTCAATCTCGAGCGGTTCGCCCCCGCCCCGAGAACCATCAGAGACGTATGGCGCGGTCATCCGGCATCCTGAGTGCGAGAAGACACACGACCCGGCCCCACGCGCGTGGTACAGCACGGCACGCCAGGGCCTCCGGCCTGGGCCCTCAGCGGCGTTTGCGGACCGAGTGTCGCAACTGCAGGATGCGTGCGCTGCCGAGGATGAGGGTGAGCAGGATTCCGCCGACCGCGGCGATGAGCAGCATGAGTGCAAGTGAGGTACTGCCGGTCAGCCCGAGGAACGTCACCTGCACGGTGTGGGTGTTCTGGATCATGAAAATGATCAGGGCAACGGTGATCAGCGCGGCGGCGCAGACCCCGACCCAGACCCGGCCGGTGCGCGTGCCGCGTACTCGTTGGCGTGGCTGGGAGGAGGGAGGAGCGGGGTTTCCCTGCCCGGCCGACGCCTCACTCGGGGGAACCGGCGCCGCGTCGACGGGCACCGCGTCGGGGCTGGGGGCCGGGGTGGAGTTGGTGTCGGGATGGAGAAGGGACATGGTCCGCTCCGCAATGGTGCTGTCAGCCGGTTCGGTGGGCACCAGGGGGGAACGTCACTCGTGCCGGACAGGATGAACGCTACGCGCTTCCGGACTCGGCGACGGGACTTTCGGGCCCCGGATGGGAAGGGCAGTCGTGCGGGTCCTGGCGGACCTGTGTCGCGGACCTGTGTCCTCCACGCGCGGTCGTCCCTGCGGGCACGGTCGCGGGTCGACGGTCGGGAGGCCGGATTCAGTTGAGTGGGTGGCCGCCCTCGGAGTCCCACACTGCCGTCTCGACATCCCTCGCTGCCGCCGCCGCCCCCGTTGCGGCAGCCTGGTCGACGGCCAGCCGGTCGACGGCCGGCTGCGCGGGTGGGACCGGCGCCGCAGCCGGGCGCAGTGCGGCGAGCACCGCGGTGGGTGTTTGCCGGTTGGCGCGGTCGGAAGCGGCGGTGAAGGCTTGCCGGGCGGCTGCCGCCGCCGTATCCGGTGGAACGACGAGCAGGTCGAGTCGGCCGCGGGTGGTGTCGCCGGTCAGGTCCAGCAGCTGCGGATCGATGCTGCGGAACCACCCGAGGCGTACGGTCCGGCCGTCCGCCGCCAACCGGCGGGGGGCGGCCTCCCAGGAGTCGGGGTTGTAGGCCACCCGGGTCACGCGGATTCCCCGGCGGTGCAGCTCCTGCACCAGACCCGGCAGTTCACCGCTCAAGCTGCGGGTCCGCGGCCACCATGCCCCGTCCAACGTGGTCCGTTCGGCGGGTGGGTCGATGAGCGCGAGCCGGACCAGGCCGGCGTCGCCGGCGGAGGGGGCCGGGTCGCCGCCCGTCCTCGAGCCCCTGCTCCCGGCGTCCACCGTCGGGTGCCCGGGCAGGCGCGTGCGCCGGATGGTCGTCATGACCGGTCGGCTCGAAGCGGATGGATCGTCTGGATCATGATGGGGCCCACCAGGGACCGCCGATCTCCCTCCGCCAGCGAAGGGGCTGGACGCCGAGCTGGCGTCACCGCTGACCCTACGCGCATTCCGACCTGAAGCGGCATCAGCTCGCGGGCCGGACCCGGAGTCGCCGACGTCGCGGTCGGGGTGTCAGCCGGCCCCGGTGGAGGTCACGTCGATCTCGACGCTGCGGGCGCCGGGGTGCCGGGCGACATCGCCCAGCGCGTCGCGCAGGACCGCGAGCAGATCCTCCACGACAGCCGGCGGCAGGGTGTCCTCCAGCAGTCCGGAGAAACGCAGCCCGGAGCCGGTCGGGGCCGAGCGCGGGTCGATCGGCGCGGCCGGTCCCGGAGCCGTACGCTGAGGAAGTCCGCGGATGCGGACCTGCCCCGGACCCGGCAGTGGCATGCACCACCGCTCGGGAGCGAGGCGCCGCATGACCGGACGATCACGGCACGGCATGCATGTAGTCAAGGTCGGCGCGGCTCCGGTCGCGGGTCCGGTGACTGCGGACCCCCCTCGTCGCGGAAAGCGCGCCTCCGTCAGCCTCCACCTGTCGACCGTGGTGCTGGCCGTCGCAGGCAGGCTGACTGCTGATACCGCCGGCCGGCTGCGGATGTTCCTGTCGATGTTCACCGTCGACGGTGGCCCCCAGGAACTGGTGCTCGACCTCTTGGATGTCTCCGCCGTCGACGGCGACGGGATGGCGCCGATCCTCGAGGCCGCCGAGGCGCTGAACCTGCGGGCGGCGTCCCTGCGGCTGACGTCCGCGTCCCCGGAAGTCGCCCAGTTCCTCGACACGCGCGGCTACCGCACGCTCGTTCCCGATCGACCGTCGCTCGTCCCGGGTGGGAGCGGAGCCCGCCCCGGCGACGACGACCCAGGCCTGTGGCCAGGCCTGCGATGACCACCCACGTCATGCCGCAACGGGCCGGCGGCACGCGGACGGGCTACGCCGAACTGTCGGCGCGGATCCGTGGCGCCGGTCTGATGGAACGGCGCAGCGGCTACTACCTGGCGAAGTTCACCCTCACCTGGGCCGCCTTCGGGGCGGGGTGGGCGGCGTTCGTTCTCATCGGCGCGACCTGGTGGCAGCTGATCACCGCCGCCGTCCTCGGTGCGCTGTCCACGCAGATCGCCTTCCTCGGGCACGACGTCGGGCACAAGCAGGTGGCCGGCTCGACGCGCGTGCGCTACCTGCTGGGTCTGCTGCACGGCAACCTCGCCGTGGGCCTGAGCATCGGGTGGTGGCTCGACAAGCACAACCGGCACCACGCGCATCCCAACCACACCGACCTCGACCCGGACGTGGCCCCCGCCGCCTTCCTGATCTTCTTCCCCGAGCAGGGAGCCGGCCGCCGAGGGGTGTTCGGCTGGGCCACTCGCCATCAGGCAATGCTGTTCTTCCCGCTGCTGATGCTGGAAGGCCTCAACCTGCATGTCTCCAGCGTCCAGGCGCTGCGCAGCCGCGCCGTGCGCGGTCGACGGCTGGAGGCCCTGATCCTGGCGGTACACATGACCGCCTTCGTCGTCGCCCCGTTCCTCGTGCTGAACGCGTGGCAGGCAGTCGCGTTCCTGGCCGTTCACCAGGCGGTCTTCGGCGTCTACATGGGCTGCTCGTTCGCGCCGAGCCACAAGGGGATGCCCACGCTGACCCCTGCCGCTGAGCGGGACTACCTCCGCCGCCAGGTGCTCACATCGCGCAACGTCCGCGGCGGGCGGTGGGTGGACCTGCTGCTGGGCGGGCTGAACTACCAGATCGAGCACCACCTGTTCCCGAGCATGCCGCGGCCAAATCTCCGCCGGGCCCGGCCGGTGGTCGCCGCCTTCTGCGCGGAGCGCGGGATCCGCTACTGCGAAACGGGGCTCCTCGCGTCGTACCGCCTGGTGCTCGGTCACCTGCACGGGGTCGCAGCCGACACGGGCCGTACCCCCGGATCGGAGGTCGCCCCGTTGGCGGGCGCACCGCTGAGCGGCTGAGCGCATGGACGTCACCACGGTCAACGACCGTCACCTGTACCGGGCCACGGTGGTGGTCAGGGATCCGCACGAACCGAGGGGCCGGGTGGAGATGCCCGACCGGATCGTCCGATTCGGTCCCGCGGGCTGGCTGACGGTCGTCCACCCTTCTTCGGACGGCGAGGTGCTGACGCTGTACCCGATCACGCAGGTGCTGGAGGTCTCGCGGCTGCGGGAAGTCGGGACGGCGACACCCGGACATGAGGCTCGCAGCCAGTAGCGATCTCCTGGTCCTCGCGCGCCTCGGCGTCCGCGTTCCGCCGCCCCTGCGCCACTATCCGGTCGATGCCCTCGGCCAGGCGTCGTTCTCGCGCCATCACGGCCTCCACACGGTCACCCGAGCAACCCCCAGCCACTGCCTGGGCAACCTCGCTCACCGATCGTCCTGCTGCGCATCCATCTCCACCACTCCGTCGAGCACGTCGCGCGCGAGCTCGCCGAGCGGCCGCCCCTCCCGGTACGCCCGGGCACGGAACTGAAGCAGCGCCTGCGCCAGGCTCACGCCCGCGCGGACGGAGACGACGCCGTGGCCTGGTGGACCTCGGCCCGATCGTCCAGGACCGCGAGCCTGTTGCCCGAACCGTGGTCGTCGGCCTGCAGGTGCAGCAGGAGCAGCGTGGCGGCATCGGCGAAGGACAGCGCCTCGGCGAGCTGCGCCGTCGGAAGCATCCCCGGGTCTCGCGGTACAGGTCGAGCACCCCGAGCCGGATGCCGCCCACCTGGAGGGGTAAGGCGAAGACCGCGCGCAGCCCGGCGGCCCGGGCTGCCGGCCCGAACTCCGGCCAACGCAGCGACTCCGCCTCGGCCAGATCGGGGACGAGTACCGGTCGCCCGGTCGTCGAGGCGTCCACGCACGGCTCCGCCCCGAACGTGAACTGCAGCTCCTCCAACTGCTGGGCCCCGCCGTCGCTCGCGGCCACGGTGCCCGCCGGCCCCTCGTCGGTCATCAACGCCAGCCCCACCCCGCTCACGGGCACCGCGCGGAGACAAAGCCCCACCAAGATCCCGGCCGAGTCAGCGGCGCCGCGGGAGTCCGCGAGGACGGCAGAGAGGATCTCCGCCACCCTCGTCGACGCCGTGACCATCGGTTCTCACGAGCCCGGAGGCCGGACGTCCCCGTCGCGACTGCGCAGCGTGACCGTGGTACCGCCCGGCTGAGAGTCCAGCGACATGTCGGTCAGCGCCCGCATCATGCCGAGCCCGCGCCCCCGGTGCGGGCCGGCCAGACCCTCGCGCCACACCCCGAAGTCCCGGACGAGGACGCTCACCCACCCGTCGTCGACCTCGGTGAGGACGTCGAAGAAGGGCTCGCTCGGGTGCTGGGCGTGCTCGATCGCGTTGCTGGCGGCCTCGCAGGCGGAAAGTAGCAGGTCATAGCACTGATCGCCGGACAGCGACGTCCCCTGCAGGAAGGCGTGCAACGCCCGCCGCAGCACGGGGAGCGAACTCGCGGTGGAGGGAAGGCGCCATTCGCGGCACCGGTCGGGGGCCGCCGGCGCGCCGGCCAGAAGAGAACCGTCCGTGCCAGGGGCCCGGGGCACGGTCCCGTTCTCGCTGCCGGTCCGCTCAGCCGAGGCGCTACCCATCGGGGCCGAGGTCACGTCCGCCTCCCCGCTACGGCGCAGGGCGGGAGTTGCCCGCTGAGCCGATCACCCGAGCAGATGGCCCGGTCGGGTGGGCGTAGGAGCGTCGAACGGCCGCGCACGGCCGGGTCCACTGCATGGCACACGTCGAGGAAGACACCGCGGCCTGCTTCAGCGCGCCGCATGATCAGCAACAACTCGCGGGCGAGGCGCTGCTCCCCCGCCAATGCCACGGCCCGGGCGGAAGGGCTTCCCCGACGTCCTCGGCGACCGCGCGCACGACACTCAGGCGTCCCACGCGCATGAGCAGAGAAGATCGTGGACACGCCCGGCCCTCCAGAATGGTGGTCGCCGGGTCCGGGGCGGCCAGACGAGCGGCATCTCCCGCTCTTACCTGCTCACAGTAGCCCCCTCAGCCCGCACCGAAACCCGATCGGCAGTTCCACCCGGCGCCGGCCGCTGTCGTGCCGCTCACCTCGGCAGGAGTAGATCGGCGCAGGGCGCGCGCCCTTGTCCGTTCCGGGCACCGGCGAGTTGCTCGGCGCGTGCAGAGCTCCGACGAGCGGGCCGGCGACGAGCACGAGGCCAGCGAGCACGCGAGCGCCCGACCCGAACCGGAGCACGTCGCGCACCAGCAGGCCTTCGAGGCGAACCGGCGCACTGTGCGGCGCCGTTCCGGCTCGCCGAGCACGAGCGTCAGGAAGTGGAGCGGTGGAGGCAGCCCTCGGCTCGGGAGTGCCGCCGAGCCGACGCCGGAAGAAACCGGCAGGACAACGGTGGCTCCGGGGCCGCCGGGTCGTCACCTCGCCCGGAGGCGTGACCTCGTCCGCCTCACATCCTCACTGTCAGGCGACGGGACGGAACGTGCCGTGTGCAACTCGCCGGGGGACCGGTGCTCCTGGAGGCTGACGGCCGTCCTGCCGTGACAGGCGGCCCCGCTGGCCGGTTGCAGAACCAGCGGAGCCTGACCGATGACTGCCTCCGGAGACAGCGATGGGCTGCTGGCCAGTAGGCGCCGGATCGCCTCGGATTGCGAGAGCGGCGGGCGGGGCCTTGTGATTCGGAATGTTCAGTCGACCGTGCCCGTACGGATCACGTCCTCGGCGACGAGGCGGAGCTTGACGTTCCGGTCACTACTGGCCCGGCGCAGCAGGTCGAACGCCTCCTCTTCGCCGATCCTGCGCAGCGCCATGAGGATGCCGATGGCCATCCCGATCCTGCGGTTGGTGGCGCTTTGGGGAGGATGCGCAAGGCGTACGGTTTGGACTTAGGAGCGGCATCGACGCTTCGGGGTGGCCCCGGACCCGGCGACCTGATCGGTCCTCCCGGGGAGAAGCTTGTGTGCACCTCTCGGCCCGTCGTCCCTCACCGCTCACCGTCCCCGCCAGCGCGACACGAGGCACGGGCTTCGAGCGCACGCCGTGACGCCCTTCCCGCACCGGTCCGGCACGGCGCCGAGCGGGGCAGCACCGGGGCGGAGCCATCGTGATCACGCGGCAGCAGATCCGATCGGTCATGGCGGACGGGGCCCGGCTGGTCGACCCGGTCGGGCAGCCGGTGGGCCGCATCGTGGACGTACAGCTGGACTGGCGGACGAGTCAGCCGGCTTGGGTGACCGTCGACTGCCCGCTGTGCAGCGCGGTCGGGGTCATCGTCCCGCTCGTCCGGGCGCGCCTGCTGGACGGATGCGTCCAGGTGTCCTACACGGCGGCCGACGTCTGCGGTGGCCCGCGGGGAGACGGATCCGGCGGCCGCCTGGACGAGCGGCGGGAGGATGAGCTCCGCCGGTACTACGCCGTCCTGGACGACGCCGCCCCGGCGTGGCCGGACGAGCCTCCCGCCCGGAGCGGAACCGCGATGCATGCAGCGACGTGGCCAGGACTGCCGATGGTGGGGGCTCCCAACGGCCATCGGCGGACCAATGGCGTCCCCACCCCCTCTCACCCTGCCGACGCCGGCCCCGGCATCCTGCCGTCGGTCGCGGGGCTCGACGTGCGCACCGGGGACGGCGGCCCTGCCGCGTATCCGTCGACGCTCTCCAGGCCGTGGCTGCCGGTGGCCACCTCCTCGGCGGGACCGCCCTGGTGGCAGCGCCGGCAGTGGCGCTGGCCGTCGCTGCCCGCGTCCGCTCGGGCGATGCGGGTGGAGCTCCGCCCCGTCCTGGACCTGACCGACCTTCCCGACGATGAAGTGGACGACCTGGTCCTGGCCGCCGGGGAGGCCGCCACCAACGCCGTCGAACACGCCCGCTTGCCCGCCCTGCCCTTCTTCGACGTCTCCACCGAGGTCGGTGAGCGCTGGGCCCGCATCATGATCCAGGACCACGGCCGCTGGCGTACACCGTCGGCCGGCGGCGATCGCGGCCGCGGTCTGGCGATGATCGGCGTCCTGGCCGACGCCACGCTCACCGTCGGGCCGCGGGGCACGACGGTGGTCCTGTGCAACCGCCCCGGGGCCGCCGAATGACCGGAACGCGCCATCGTCGGCCGGCCGGGCAACGCGAGGAGGTGGGTGTGGCGTCCAGACGGGTGGCCGAGGTCCTCCGCGCGGCCTGGGCCGACTGCCCCGACGGGAACGGCCTGCCGGGCAGCCTTGCCGCGGCCTGCACCCGCGCGCTGCCGGTCAGCGGGGTGGGTCTGGCGCTGATGACCGACGAGGGCCCGGCTGGGACGATCGCCGCGACCGACGGCGTGGCGGTCGAGCTGGAGCGGCTGCAGTTCACGCTCGGCGAGGGGCCGTGCGTGGACGCCTCGAAGACAGGGCGGCCGGTGCTGCAGCCGGATCTGGCACGAACGGCGCCGCCACGCTGGCCGGCCTTCGCCGGCGGTGCGCTTCAGGCGGGCATCCGCGCCGTCTTCGCCTTTCCTCTCCGGGTCGGGGCCATCCGGCTGGGCGTGCTGGACCTCTACCGGGACGCAGCCGGCCCGCTGTCGCCCGGCGAGTTGACCGAGGCGTTGTCGTTCGCCGATGCCGCGACTCTGGTGCTGCTGCACGCGCAGGCCGGCTCGCCCGGGCAAGGCGCGGTCCCGGTGCTCGACGACCGGGCCGAGGTGCACCAGGCGACAGGCGTGGTCTCCGTCCAGGCCGGGGTCGGCCTGGCCGATGCCCTGGTCCTGCTCCGGGCGCGCGCGTTCAGCGAGGACCGGTCCCTCGCCGATCTGGCCCGAGACGTCCTCGCCGGGGCGGTCGACTTCAGCAAGGCCGACGACGATGGTTGACAGCACGACGCGGTGGCCGAGAGACGGCGAACCGGGTCGACCGGGGCGGGAGGGATCATGGCGCGGGAACAACGTCTCGCCGAGGTCTTCGTAGAGCTCGCGGACACGCTGGTCGAGGAGTTCGACGTCGTGGACTTCCTGCAGATGCTCACCGAGCGCTGCGTGGAACTGGTCGACACCGACGCCGCCGGCCTGATGCTCGACGACCAGCGCGGCGATCTGCAGGTGATCGCCTACGCGACCGAGTCCGCCCGGCTGCTCGAGCTGTTCGAGCTGCAGAAGGCCGAAGGCCCCTGCGTGGACTGCTTCGCCACCGGTCAGGTCATCGCGAACGTGGACCTGACCGCCTCCAGGGGCCGGTGGCCGGTGTTCACCGAGGCGGCCCTGGCCAGCGGGTTCACCTACAGCCACGCGTTGCCGCTCCGGTTGCGGCGTCAGGTGCTGGGTGCGCTGAACCTGTTCAGCGTCGAGCCGAAGGCGCTGACCGACGATCATCTCGCCGTCGCCCAGGGCATGGCCGACGTCGCCGCCATCGGCTTGCTGCACGAGCGGGCGCTGCGCGATCAGGTCCTGCTGGCCGAGCAACTGCAGACAGCGTTGCAGAGCCGGATCCTGATCGAGCAGGCGAAGGGCGTGCTGTCGGCACGCGCCGGCATCGGTGTGAGCGAGGCGTTCAGCCGCATGCGGACCCACGCCCGGCGGACGGGGGAACAGCTCACGGTCGTCGCCGAAGCCGTGGTGGCCGGCACGCTGGAGTACCGGGACCTCCAGCCGGTACCGGGCACATCGTGAAGCCGACAGGCGGCGTCTGTTCCCGGGGCCGGTCGGCACCCCCAGGGGGCGGCAGCGTCCGGGGTCAGACGCGAGGGTCGCGCTGGGCGTCGGCGACGACGTCCTGGGCGATGTCACGGAGCTTGCGGTTGGCGACGTTGGACAGCTGGACGAGCAGGTCGAAGGCGGCGTCGGGCGAGATGCGGTGATCCCGCATCAGGATCCCTTTGGCCTGGTCGATGACCGCACGGGACTCCAGCGCCCGCTGCAGGTTGGCGGCGAGGTTCGCGGTGCTGGCGTACAGGTCGGCGTTGGCCAGGGCCACCGCCGCGTAGGAGGCGAAGGCGGTGGCCAGCTCCCGCGTCGTGTCGTCGAAAGCGGTCCCGTTCGTGCCGTAGAGGTTCAGCGCGCCGATGGTCCGCCGCTGGACCGGCAGCCCGGTCGACAGCGTATGGGTGACGCCGTGGCGGCGGGCGAGCCGGGCGAAGTCCCGATAGGTCGGGCTGTCTTCGGTGTTCTCGATGGCGACGGTGGTGCCGGAGAGGGCGGCGTCAACGCAGGGGCCGAACCCGGCCTCGTACTGGCGTTCGTCGAGCTGGGCGGCCAGCGAGCCGGTGAACACCACGGTGGCGACCTCGGTGCCGTGCAGGAGCGTGACCGACACCTCGGCCGCGCCGGGGATGCACTGCTTGGCCAGCTCGGCGACCCGGGCCAGCGTCTCGGACAGCTGTTGCTCACCGAGCATGATCTTGCTCAGCTCGGCGAACGCCGCTCGGGGATCACGCGGCATCTCGCCGCTGGACTCGGACGTGGCCACGACGGACTCCGCTTCGCGGACGGACTGCGGGATCGCACCTCGCGACAGTCCAGCTGGCGTCGTCGACGCCCCACGAGCAGACGGTCGGGACGAGAGCACCGGTCGCTTCGGAAAGCCACCGGGATCCGGTCGTCGGGACGGCGCCAACCCGCCGTGAGCATGGGACCGGCTCGTTGCCCGCACCCTACGCGCCCTGCAGCGTCGTGGAGCCGATCGGCCGCAGATCCAGTCGATCGAGGTCCTCACTCCACTACGTCCCCCGGGAGAGGTTCTCCAGTGCACGCCTCCACCGCTCCGGTCTGCCCGCTCACCGTCCTCGCCTGGCGCCTGGCGCCTGTCGGCCCTGCCCCTGAACGACCTCTGGTGGCGGTACGTCCAGCTCAGCGGAAGCCTCCGTCAGCGCGCCCTCGCCGGCTACCTCGGCGCGACCGCCGAGTGGCCGGACACCGAGCACAACGTCCTCGCGCACGCCCTCAACAGGACCTGTGGGAGATGAGGTGTTCCAGCCTGGCCCCCTACCGAGAGTGCGACGCGCTCGGGCCCGAGAGCCCTGCACAACTCCCGCTGGACCTGCCCGTCAAGCGTCCCGAGCACCCCTGAAGCCCACCTTCACGCCCGGTCAACAGTGGCCGCCGCCGTCGTGACCTCGACGCCGACCTCCTGCACGCCAGGGCGCTCGGCGCCACGGCTCGCCCGGAGCACTTCTGTTCCTCCTGACACATGCTGGTCGAGGAGCCAGCGGCCACAGCCCGCCCCGGATCACGGCCGGGCAGCTCGCCGCCTGCGGGGGAAAACCGCGGCCGGCCAGGTATGCGTGGAGATGAACCAGCGGACAGTGGGCCGTTCGGTACCGCGCGCCCTCGTCGGCGACAGCGGCGGCCGTCGTCCGGCTCTGGGTCTACCGCCATCGACCGGGCACGGCCGCGTCCCACGCGGGACGGCACTCAGCGGGTAGCGTCAGCGCGGACACGAGGGAGCACCATCGCCGCACACCGTGGACGCTGCGCAGAAGGCCACCTGGGATGCCCCTGCCGGGGCAACGAGACGATGCACGAGGAACGGTCCCGTGAGATCGCCGAGGCCCGCGCCCACTCTCAGGAGCCGGTCGACTGCCCCGAGTGCGGCGCTGCCACGACGCCGCTGGCCATCCTCACGTGGGGCAACTGCCGGGCCTGCCGCACCGCGCAGTCCCGCCTGACCCAGCCCCTGCGCTGGTGACCGGCGCCGGGCGCGGCCGGGCCGACAGGTGACGATCAGCCGTCGCCGGCCGCCCCGTGGCCGGGCATCCCGACCTCACGCAGATCGGTGACCGCCAGCACCCGGCCGGCCGGGTAGAGCTCGATCTCGGCGTCCGCGGTCGCAGCCGCCATCACGGTGAGCCAGCCGGGCGGCCCGAACCTGACGATCCTGCGGGGCAGCTCGATTTGACGAGACGGGTCCGTGGGGTCCTCGACCACCACCCGCCCCTGATACAGGTGCCGGTCGTTGACGGTGGTGACATCCATCCGAACAGCCTGCTCCGTGGACATTGGCACCTCGAACCGGGCAGCAGCTGGACCGCCTCGTTGAAGTTCGCCTGCCGGTTCGGGCCACCGGCTCGCATCGGGGAGACCCCGTACCCTCGCGGCTGCCGCTGTGCCTCTGCCTCGTTCTCGACCGGTCTCGGCGACGAGCCGGCGGCGCCAGGCCCCGTAGCGCGGTGAGGCGCCGAAGTCGTCGATGAGGAAGGTGGCCTGCTGGCTCGCGGCCCTCCTCCTCGCGCCAGGACTCGCGACTGCCTGAGCGCCAGTCGATCGGGCCACCCGCGGTGTGACGGCGCGGCGCCTCGGCAACGCCCCTCCCCCGCACCGCTCCAGCCGCGGTTGTCCCGAGCAAGCCGCGTAGGGCAGCTTTGGCGACATGGTCAGGGTCGGCCCCGCCGCCCGCTGCGTCGAACGGCGGGGCCTGACCGCAACAACCCCGCGGAAGCCGCCGCGGCTGCTGATCAGTGTCCGTCAGCTCCGAAACTGCGGCGATTCGGTGACAACTCCACACCGGGTCAGCTCACGGCGCCGACGAAGTCGACGAGGGGGTCGACCGCCGGTGGGAAACCATCGAGGCAGGCGCGGGTCGCGTCCACCCGCAGACCGACATTGGGCCGCGCGAGACCGTGCCGTCCGGTTGTGTCTCGTCCGCGACCTCTTCGGTTCGCGCAGGCGCGCACTCCTCGGTTGGCGGATCAGCCGATGTCACGCGGCCGGGCCGGAGAGGCCGAACCCGCGACCCATTCGCGCCCGACGGTCGCGAGGGGGCCGGCTGGGTGGTCGGAGATCAGCGGCCCCAGCCCATCGCGCTCGGGTTGTTCTCCTCGCCGAGCGACCACCAGGCGAGCTGCCCGGGGGCCAGGGTCAGATGGGCGAACTCTGTCTGGCCCGGCAGACGCGCCCTGAGCGTCACGAACTGGTTGCTCGCCCGGGCTGTCTCGATCTCCGTGGCGCGACTGGTCAGATCGACGGAGTCTTCCAGTTCCCAGACGAGATCCGTCCCGGCCATCCGCAGGATCTTCGGCATGTCTCGGCCAATCAGTCGCAGAACTCACGGCACCAACCGGGCACCATGCCCGTCACTGCGGGGAACGGACCGCTCCCCCTCGAGCGGTTCGGCCCCCGGCTCAGAGCCATCAAGGACGGTACTGCCCGGTCATCCGCCATCCGGAGTGCGAGGAGCCACACGACCTGTCCCTCCGGCCTGGGCCCTCAGCGGCGTTTGCGGACCGAGTGTCGCAACTGCAGGATGCGTGCGCTGCCGAGGACGAGGGTCAGCAGGATTCCGCCGACCGCGGCGATGAGCAGCATGAGTGCAAGTGAGGTACTGCCGGTCATCCCGAGGAACGTCACCTGCACGGTGGGGGTGTTCTGCAGCATGAAGATGATCAGGGCAACGGTGATCAGCGCAGCGGCGCAGACCCCGACCCAGACGGGGTATGGGAACAACTCGGGTGACGTGCGTCTTCGTGGTCCGTGTGGATCGGCGCCCCCCTCGTTCTTAGGACGCGGTGTCCTGGTCGTTGGAGCGCGGGTCGCTCCCGGCTGGAACGCCGACGGTCTCCTTGGGCTGTGTCAAGGATCTTGGACAGGTCCTCGGGGTTGATCACGCCGCGGCGGGTGCCGCGGTGCGGTAGTCGGTGAGTGCTTCGAACGGGGTGCGGTAGCCGAGCGTGGAGTGCAGGCGTCGGCGGTTGTAGAAGACCTCGATGTACTCGGCGACCGCGAATCGCGCCCGAGCTCGGGTGGCGAAGGACTGGCGGTAGTACATCTCGTTCTTCAATGCGGCGAAGAACGATTCGGCGGCGGCATTGTCCCAACACACACCGGTCCGCCCAAGGCTCCGTCGGATGTTATTCCTCGCTGTGAATGCAGCAAATTCGGCCGACGTGTATTGCGTGCCCCTATCGGAGTGGAAAATGGCGTCGGTCGCGACGTGTCCG
>NZ_JBJNRJ010000024.1:0-61163 GCF_046233715.1 Trujillonella humicola
GCCACGGTGCAGGTTTCCTGCACCGTGGCACTCCGCTCAGGAGGTGACGTCGCGACGGGCGAAGTGGCGGAAGGCCAGCGCGGTGAAGATCGCGGCGTAGACCAGCGACTGGACGACGCCGCGGAACAGGTCACCGGAGTCGACCGGCGTCTGCAGCAGGTCGGTCCAGGCGAACTCCTCCGCGGTGGGGAACCAGTCGCGGATCGACCCCAGCTGCTCGACCTGGTCGAGGATCGCGAACACGAACATGGTGAACACCGCGCCGCCGACCGCCGCCAGCGGCGCGTCGGTCACGGTGGACAGCCAGAACGCCAGGGTGCCCACGACCAGCAGGTGGACGGCGAGGTAGCCGACCATCCCGGCCAGCCGCAGCATCCCCTCCCCCTGGTCGAGGGTGACCCCCAGCGGCGTCCGGATCGCGTCGAAGCCGAACGCGATGCCACCGGCGACCACGGCCACCGCGGTGAGGACGACGAGCGCGCCGACCGAGAGCAGCAGCGCGGCGGCGAACTTCTGCCGGAGCAGCCGCATCCGGGGCACCGGCGTGGCCAGCGTGTAGCGCAGCGACCCCCACGAGGCCTCGCTGGCCACCGTGTCGCCGAAGAACAGCGCGTAGACGACGACCAGGAAGAAGCCCGTCGTCGCGAACAGGACGAACAGCGTGAAGTTCAGCCCGCTCGCGGTGGCGACGTCGACCAGGTTGAGCCGGCTGTTGGCCCGCGCGTCCTCGCCGGCGCCGAACTGGAGGGCGGCGATGAGGATCAGCGGCAGCGCCACCATGAGCGCGAGCACGCCGAGGGTGCGCCGCCGCTTGAACTGCCGGCGCAGCTCCACCGACAGGCGCAGGGTGCGCTCCGGCCGGTAGCCGGCCACCGCCCCCGTCGGCTGCACGTGGTCCGCCGGAATGGCCACTTCGGTCACGAGCCCTCCCCCACCAGCGCCAGGAACGCGTCCTCGAGCCGCCGCCGCGGCGTGAACTGCTCGACCGCCACGCCCGCGGCCACGAGGGCCCCCAGCGCATCGGCCCGGCTGGTGCCGCCGCTCAGCTCGACGACCAGACCGTCGTCGGCTCGCTCGACCGTGACCCCGGGCAGTGCCGCCAGGACGGCGACGGCCCGGTCGGCGTCCGCCTCGTCGGCCAGGCCCACGAGCACCGACCCGCCGGTGCCGACGATCTCCTCGACGGTGCCCTGCGCGATCTTCTGCCCCTTGGCCATGACCACGACGTGGCTGCAGGTCTGCTCGATCTCGCTGAGCAGGTGGCTGGAGACGATGACCGTGCGCCCGGTGGCCGCGTACGAGCGCAGCACCTCGCGCATCGCGTGGATCTGCGGCGGGTCCAGCCCGTTGGTCGGCTCGTCGAGCACGAGCAGGTCGGGCAGCCCGAGCATGGCCTGCGCGATCGCCACCCGCTGGCGCATGCCCTGGCTGTAGCGGCGCACCGGCCGGTCGATGGCCGCGCCCAGGCCGGCGACCTCGATCGCCTCCTCCATGTGCGCGTCGGCGTCGGGCCGGCCGGTCGCCGCCCAGTACAGCCGGAGGTTGTCCCGGCCGGACAGGTGCGGCATCAGCCCGGTGCCCTCGACGAAGGAGCCCAGCCGCGACAGCACCGGCTTGCCGGGGCCCGCCGCGTGGCCGAAGACGCTGATCCGGCCCTCCGTCGGGCGGATCAGCCCCATGAGCATGCGCAGCGACGTCGTCTTCCCGGCGCCGTTGGGACCCAGCAAACCCAGCACCTGACCGCGGCGGACCTCGAAGGACAGGTCGCGGACGGCGACGAAGCCGTCCTTGTAGGCCTTGGTGACCCCCTCGAACCGCAGCGGCACGTCCTCGCCGTCCGGCTCCACCTCCGACACGCGGCGCCGCTGCCGGCGGCCCCACAGGAGGGCGGCCAGCCGGCCGAGCAGCGCCAGCGCCGCGAGGACGCCGAGCAGGACCCACCAGCGGGTCGTCCCCGAGTCGCCGACCGGGGTGCCGTCGACCTCGGGCACGGACAGCACCCCGCCGTCGCCGTCGGCCAGCGCCACGGCGTAGACCGCCGGCTCGGCGGGCAGCGCGAAGGCCTGGTCGGTGGACGACACCAGGACGCGCATCGTGTGGCCGGTCTCGAAGCGGTGCACGATCCCCGGCAGCGTGACGGTGACCTCCGTCGGCGCCGCCGGATCGGTCGAGAGGCCGGTCAGCTGCACCGGCGCCACCAGGCCGGCCGGCAGGGTGAGGCCGCCCTCGGGGGCGACGTCGTAGAGCTTGGCGAACAGCACCGCCGTGCCGCTGGGCGAGGAGACGGCGAGGTCGACGGTCGGGGCCCCGACCACCTCGACGGCCTCGGGGAGGGGCCGGCTGTCGAAGGCGGCGAACTGGCCGGGGATCTCCACGGTCGCGCCGCCGAGCGCCGCGGACACCGCACCGAGTCCCGGCACGGTCGTCAGCGCGGCGGGCGTGCCGCCGGCGGGGGTGACCACCGGCTGGACCGGGCCGGACACCGCGATCGGGGCCCGCGCACCCGGCTCGGCGCCGTCGAGTCCGGGATAGGCGTCGACGACCACCGTCCGGGCGGCGCCGCCGCCCTGGACGGTGAGGCCGCTGGTCGCGATGCCGGTGGGCGCCGGGAACTCGAATCCGGTACCCGGGTCGCTGCCGCGGTCGGGGTCGCCCTGGTCGCGCAGGTGCCAGGAGAACCAGCCGGCGACCTCGTCGCGCAGGCCGGCCGCCACGCGCGGGGCCGGCGGGTCGTCGTGCCCGCCGTCGAACCAGACGACGCGGACGGGCGTGCCGTTCGCGGCGATGCCGCGGGCGTTGGCGTCGGCCTGCCCGAGGCCGAACAGCGAGTCCTGCGTGCCCTGCACCAGCAGTGTCGGCGCGGTGATGCGGTCCAGCACGCCGGCCGGGCTGCTCCGGTCGAGGACCGCGGCGATCTCCGGCGTCAGCGTGCCGGTGACCGCGGCGTCCTGGTACGCCGCGCAGACCTCGGCGCGGAAGCGGCCGCAGGTGAGCGCCTGCTCCACGGCGGCGGGATCCACCGTGGACGGGTCCACCGCCGCCGGGTCGGCCGGGGCCGGTCCGTCCGCGCCGGCGTCGGCCGCTCCCCCGCCGCCGAGCAGGTCGAGCAGGCCGCCGGCGGTCGGCACCGAGCCGACGCCGAAGAACAGCCCCGACCACAGCCGCTTGTAGACCCCGCCGTCGCCCTGCGGCGTGGCGGCCACCGTGGTGGCGTCCCCGGGTTCCCCGCGGGAGTCCGGGAAGAGGGCGGCGGTCAGGGAGTTCCACGTGATCTGCGGGGCGATGGCGTCGACGCGGTCGTCGTAGGCGGCACCCAGCAGCGACAGCGCGCCGCCGTAGGAGGCCCCGGCGACGCCCACCCGCGGGTCGCCCGGGGCGTCCTGCAGCACGTCGTCGCGCTCGGCGAGCAGGTCGAGCAGCGTGGAGAGGTCGGCCACCTCGTAGCGGGGGTCGTCCAGCCCGATCTGCCCGGTGCTGGCGCCGAAGCCGCGCGCGGAGAAGGTGAGGACGACGAATCCGCGGCCGGCGAGGTCCCGGGCGTCGTCGGCGACGGAGTCCTTGCTCCCGCCGAAGCCGTGGGCGAGCACGACCGCGGGCGCCGGGTCGCCGGCCGTGGCCGATCCGGGCCGGTACAGCGTGGTGTCGAGCTCGACGGCGTCCGCGCCGGTGCCCGAGGGGACGGTCGCGTCCTCGGTGGTGACCTCCTCGGCGGCCGCGGCCGGCGCCGGCGGGACGAGGACGAGGAGGGTCAGGGAGAGCAGGAGCGTGAGCAGGGCGGCGGACGCCGGCCGGGCGCCGGGGCGCGGGCGGTGACGTACGGGCCCGCGGGGTGGGCGCACGCAGCGGCCAACGGACGGCGACACGACGGTGTTCCGGCGGCGGACCGCGGGTGGATGATGCGTCAGGGCCGCCAGTCACCGGCGGCGACGACGACCAGGCCGGGGTCGGTCTCGCCGGGGACCTCGAAGAAGCGCACCGCCACGACCTTCACCTCCGGGTGCAGCTCGTGCAGCTGCTCCGCCGACCACCGCTGCTCGTCGACGCCCTCGGTGTAGTAGACCGTCGTGACGCCGACGTCGTCCCCGTCGTAGGCGCCGGTGGCGACGGTCTCCCAGCCGTCCCCGGCCAGGACGCCGGCGATGTCGGCGGCCAGCCCGTTGACGTTCGTCGCGTTGAGGACGGTCACCCCGACGCGGACGGGCGTGCCGGGCGCGTCGGCGACGGTCGACAGCGGCTCGGCCTCCAGCGGTGGCAGCGCCCCGCTGGTCTGCACCGGCGCCGGGGCGCTCGGTGCGGCCTGCTGCTCGCCGTCGGAGGCCGGCTGGGTCTGCGGGGAGGCGAAGGAGTAGACCCCCAGGACCACCAGTGCCACGACGACGACGGCCAGGAGCGCGGCCACCCCCCGGCGGCGGGCCGGGCGGGGCTCGTCGTCCTCGGTGCCGGGGACGCGCGCGCGGACGTGCGCCACCCCGTGGCGCCGGGCCTCCCGGCGGCGCTCGTCCTCGGCGGCGCGCCGCTCCTCGCGCAGCGCCGCCCGGCCGCCGACGACGCCTGTGTGCGCGCCGCCCGCGTCGTCCCGGACCCGGTCCCGCGGCTGCTCCGCCACGCCTCCGTCCGCTCCGGCGGGCGGGACGTCGGGGACGACGGTCCCGGGGACGGCGTCGGGGACGACGGTCCCGGGAACGGCGTCGGCGACGGGCGCGTCCCGGCGACCGCGGCCGGCGTCCCGGTCCGGGATCGCCGTGGTCGCCGGCGCCGCGCCCTGCCCCGAGGGGCGGGTCCAGTCCCGGTAGGCCGGGTTGCCCTGCGACGGGACCGGTGCGGACGGGGCACGGCGCGACGGCGCGGCAGGCTCGGCGGCGGGCTCGGCGGCGGGGACGACCGTCGGCGGCACCTCGGGCGCGACCGACGGCTCGTCGAGCCAGCCGCGGTCCCAGCCGGCGCCGGGGACGTCGGGCAGCGGCGCCGAGGGGTGCTCGGTGGGACCCGGCGACGGCACCGCACGGAAGGGCGCGACGGTCGTGCTCGGCCCCGCGACCGGGCGCGCCGCCTGCGCGGCGGCGACCGCCGGTGCGGCCACGGCGGGCCGGCCGGCCGGCGGCCGGCTCGGCGCGGGCGCCTCGGACGGGCGCTGCCGGGGCGACGACGCAGCCGCCGGGCGGGCGACCGCCGGGGGTCGCGCCGGGGCCCCGGGCGCCCGGCCGGGCTCGGGGGCTCCGGGACGGGCGGCGCGGGCGGGGCGGCGGCCGGGATCGATCCCGGCGTCGAGCAGCCCGTCGCGGCGGCGGTCGGCGCGGCTGCGCCCGGGCGTCGTGGGGTGGTCGCCCGGGTCCTCCGGGAGCTCCGCCGGCGCGGCCGCCGGGGCGTCGGTACGCCGACGGTTCATCGGGACCGGGGGGTTCCCCCGCTCCGTTCCGTCACCGCCTGGCGCGGCATGCCTCCCCACAGTGGTCGAGGCTAGACAACACGGTTGTCATTTCCCAGCAGGTGCGACGAACGACGCTGCCCGCGCGCGGCGCGCAGCCTCCGGAGGCGGCGGACCAGCAGGGGGTCGACAGCCAGCGCCGCGGGCTTCTCCACCAGCGCGTTCAGCGCCTGGTAGTAGCGCGTCGGCGCCTGGTCGAAGCGCTCCCGGATGGCCGCCTCCTTCGCGCCGGCGTGGCGCCACCACTGCCGCTCGAAGGCGAGCATCTCGTGCTCGCGCCGCGTCAGCGCGGCGTCCGGGGAGCCGGCCGTCCCGGGAGCGGGGTGGGTCGGCCCCTGCTCGGGCGGGGTGACCTCGCCCCCCGGCGGGGAGACCGCGGAGGCTGGTTCGGGGTGCATCGGGCGTCCTCGTCGTCGGTGCGCGCGGGGAAGCAGCGCGACACCTGCGACGGTAGTCGGGGGCACCGACGTTCCCGACGTCGTTCAGACCGGCGCGGTCACCGTGTCCGCCGACCGCCGCCGGGCCCCGGCGCGGGCGTGCCGGAGGCTGTCGACGCTGAACACAGCCAGGGCCACCCAGACGATCACGAAGCCGGCCAGCCGCGCGGGCGGCATCGGCTCGTGGAACACGAACACCCCGAGGGCCAGCTGCATCAGGGGCGTGACGTACTGCAGCAGGCCGACGGTCGACAGGGGCACCCGGCGGGTGGCCGCGGCGAACAGCAGCAGCGGGATCGCGGTCGCGATGCCGGAGCTCAGCAGCAGCAGCGTGTGCCCCGCGCCCTCGCTGCCGGCCGTCCCCTGTCCGCGGGAGTGCAGGACGACGAGGAAGAGCGCGGCCGGGAGGAGCACGATCGCCGTCTCCACGAACAGGCCCGGCGCGGCCTCGACCCGCACCAGCTTCTTCATCAGGCCGTACAGGCCGAAGCTGGCGGCCAGCGCCAGGGCGACCCAGGGCGGGCGGCCGTAGTCCACGGTCAGCACGACCACCGCGACGGTGGCGATACCGACCGCCGTCCACTGCAGCGGCCGCAGCCGCTCGGCGAAGAAGACGACACCCAGCAGCACGCTGACCAGCGGGTTGATGAAGTAGCCGAGCGAGGTCTCCACCACGTGACCGGAGTTGACCGCGACCACGAAGACCAGCCAGTTGACCGCGATCAGCAGCGCGGCGGCGGCGAGGACGAGCAGCGTCCGGCGGTCGGTGACCGCCGGACGCACCAGCCGCCACCGCCGGAGGACGGTGAGCAGCAGTCCGATGAAGACCAGCGACCACACGACGCGGTGCGCGACGATCTCCACGCCCCCGGCCGGCTCCAGCAGCCGGAAGTACAGCGGGAAGACACCCCACAGCAGGTAGGCCGCCAGCCCGGACAGCACCCCGATCCGGCCCTCCTGCACCGCCGCACGGTACGCCCGGGCAGGCGCGGGTCGTGAGCCGGGCTCACGACCCGGTGGTCACGCCGTCTGGATGTAGTCGACCAGCTGGGCCCGCTCCTGCTCCAGCTCGTCGAGACGGGCCTTGACGACGTCGCCGATGGAGACGATGCCGACCATCCGGTCCCCCTCGACCACCGGGACGTGCCGGATGCGGTGGTCGGTCATCGTCCGGGCCAGGTCGTGCACCGAGGCCGTCGGCACGCAGGTGCGCACCTCGGCGGTCATGACGGCCGACACCGGCTGGTCCAGCAGCGCGGCACCCTGCTCGGGCAACGCGCGGACGACGTCGCGCTCCGTGACGATCCCCTCGATGGCCCGCCCGTCCGGCGACACCACGAGCGCACCGATCCCCCGATCGGCGAGCAGGCGGAGCGCGGCGGAGACGGTGGCGTCGCGCGGCACGGTCGCCACCTCCGGGCCCTTGCGACGGAGCAGCTGCGCGATCTGCACGGGAGCCTCCTGGGGTCGCGACCGATGCCGCGAGTGTGCGGTACGCCACATCCCAGCCGCAACGGTCCTCCCGTGGATCACCCGGGAGGCCTACCGTCGAGGGGTGCGCACCCGCTCCCCCGCGCCGCCGGCCGCGCCGCGGCCCGGTCCCCTCCGGTGGCTCCGCTACGCCCTCGGCGGCGGCCTGCCCGAGCGGTTCGCGCCGTGGGTGCTGGCCGACACGACCGAGCTCGGCTGGGTCCGCCGCCACCTGGCCCGCGCCGTGGTGCAGATGCTCCCGCTCGTCGCGCTGTGCCTGGTCGTCCCCGTGCCGGTCGTCTACCGCTTCTCGGCGGCGCTGGGCGGCCTCCTGATCGGGCTGATGTTCTCCCTGGCCTTCATGGTGGAGACGACCGAGCACCGGGTCGCCAAGGCCGGCTACCCCGCGGGGACGGCCGCCGCCCTGCGCGAGGAGCGCATCGAGCGGGCCCGCGCGGAGCGGCGTGCGCCGTACCGGGTCGGCGGGGCCGGCAGCTTCGACTGACCGGCTCCCTCAGCCGGACCGCGCCGGGTCCTCCTCCGGCGGCAGGTTCGTGCGCGCCCACAGGGCCGCCGAGGTGCGGTCGTGGACGCCGATCCGCTGGAACACGCTGCCCAGGTGGGCCTTGACCGTTCCCTCGCGGATGCCGAGCGCCCGCGCGATCTGCTTGTTCGCCAGGCCCCGGCCGACCAGCCGCAGGACCTGCTGCTCGCGTTCGGTCAGCTCGGGGACCGCCCCCGGCTCGCGGCGGGCGGAGAGCAGGGTGCGGGCCACCCGCGGGTCCAGCGGCGAGTGGCCTCGCGCCGCCGAGCGGATCGCCTCGAGGATCACGGCCGGCTCGGTGTCCTTGAGGACGTAGCCGATGGCACCGGCGTCCAGCGCCTCGGTGACGCGCGGCGCGTCGGAGAAGGAGCTCAGCACCACGACGGCCACGCCGGGGTGCCGCCCCGTGATCTCGCGGGTGGCGGCCACGCCGTCCAGGACCGGCATGGACAGGTCCATGAGGACCACCTGGGGGGACGCGGTCGCGATGGCCTGCAGGGCCTGCGCGCCGTCGGACACCTCGGCGACGACCCGCATGTCCTCGGCGGAGCCGATGACGCCGCGCAGGCCGGCCCGGACCAGCGCGTGGTCGTCGACGAGCAGCACGTCGATCACGGCAGCGGGGCCTTCATGGGCGGGTGTGTGCCCGCGCCGGGCCCGATCCGCACCTCGCGATGCGGAGCCGCGGAACCCGGCCGGGCGGGCGGGTCCTCGCGGACCGTCCCCGGTCGCGTGGGGCGGGTCTCCGGCCGCCGGGGTCAGCGGTAGCGGGCCGGGCTCTCCTCGAGATGGGGGGACCCGGTTCCACCGGGCGCCGAGCGCCACTGCTCCCCCAGCGCCGCCGCGGCCGCCGGGCTCCAGGCGGTCCCGCCCGCGGCGACCTCCCGCACCCGGTCCGGCAACTCGCCGGGGTTCTCCTCCTTGAGCAGGTAGCCGGCGGCGCCCAGGGCCTGCGCCTCGCAGGCCGTCGCCGGGGTGAGGGCACCGGTGAGGATGACGACCCGCATCTCCGGATGGGCAGCCAGCAGCGCGCACGTCGCCTCGAGGCCGTCCATGACCGGCATCTTCACGTCCATGAGGACGACGTCGGGGCGGGTCCGCTCGGCGGCCTCGAGCACCTCGCAGCCGTCGGCGCACTCGCCCACCACCTCGATGCCGGGCGAGTCGCCGAACAGCTCCACGAGCGCCCGGCGGATCAGCGGGTGGTCGTCCACCACGAGGACTCTGATCGGCATCCGGGTCCTCCTCGTGCCTGCCGGCCGCACCGGCGGCGCACCGGGTCGCGTGCTCCAGCCTGGCCGATCCGGCGCCGGCCGGCGGCCCGGGGACGGGGGGCCCCGCACTCCCCAATACACGGGATGCGGCGTGGCAGGCGCAATCGGCCGACAGTCGTACGCCCTCGGGTGGAACCGGCCGCGGGCTCACCGGGGCACCCGCAGCCGCACCGTCGTGCCCTGACCGGGGGCCGTGGCCAGGTCGAGCGTGGCCCCGGCGGCCTCTGCCACGTCGCCGAGCACCCGCAGACCGAAGGACCGCCGGCCCGTGGCGGGCGCGAGGTCGAATCCGGTGCCGTCGTCGCTGACCTCCAGCACCACCACGTCGTCCTGCTCGGAGACGGCCACGACCGCCCGGGTGGCGCGGGCGTGCTTCACGACGTTCTGCAGCGCCTCCTGGGCCACCCGGAAGAGCAGGCCGGCCGTCTCGGGCGGGAGGTCGAGGCCCGGCGGCAGCGCGATCCGCGTCCGGACGCCGCGCGACTCGACACGGGCGGCGAGGTCGGCCAGGGCGGCGGGCAGCCCCGCGTCGGCCAGGTGCGGCGGATAGATGTCGATCATGAGAGTGCGCAGCGACGTGACCGACGACCGGACGGCGGCCGTGGCGGCCCCGAGATCGGTGAGCAGCTCGGCGTCGTCGGCCCGCCGGTCGGAGGCGGTGGCGATGCGGTCGACGGCGCGCGCCATGATCAGCGGGGCGGCCGAGAGGTCCTGGACCACGCCGTCGTGCAGGTCCCCGGCGATCCTGCGCCGCTCCCGGGTCGACGCCGCGACCGCCCGGGCCGAGGACCGCAGCCGCTCGCCGTCGCCGGCCCTGACCGCCCTGATCATCCGGTGCGCCAGCGGCACCTGGAGGGCGAGCAGGACCAGCAGCGCCGCCGCCGTGATCGGGGCGAAGTGGAGCAGGATGGACCGCTGGCGGTCGGTGACCTCGTCGTACCGGAAGTAGGTCTCGAGCACCAGGCGCTCCCCCGAGGGCGTGGCGACCGTCCGGTAGACCTCCAGCAGCCGCCCGGCGGAGCGCTCGTAGATGTTCTCGTCGTCGCCGAGGTCGGTGAGCTCGGCGACGACGTGCCCGTCGGCCATCGTCTCCACCTGGTACTCGCCGGCCGGGAACGTGCGGCCGACCAGCCGGGCCTCGTCGGAGTAGACAATCCGTTCGTCTGCGTTCCAGATCTTGACCCGAACGACGGCGGCGTCACGCAGCTCGCCCCGGACGACGGCGTCCAGCCGGTCCACCGCGTCGGGGTCCCCGCGCAGCAGCGCCTCGTCGAGGGCCGGCTGGACCAGGAGGGTGGCGATCAGGTCGGTGGTGGTCCGGGCGTCGGCCAGGGCCTGGTTGCGGGCCGTCACGTGGCTGGCGTACACGCTGCCGGCCAGGAGGAGCGCCGCGGCGACGACGTTCGCGACGGCGAACCGGATCAGGACCCGCCGGACGGTCGGCCGGGATCGCGGCGAGCCCTGGTCGGCTCCCGGGCCGACCAGGCGGGTCCACCCGGGCGGAGCGTCCTCCGGCGGGTGGTCGGACGCGGCGCTGCGCTGCGCGGTCACGGTGTCCCTCCCGGCCCGTAGCTGCCGCGGCCGAGCGGCCCCGGTCCTCGATCCGGCACTCGGAGACCTGGCGGATCACCAGCATGGTCGGTGGCCGCCAGAGGTCCCGGTAATCCCCGAAGCAGGGGGTGAGCAGGACGTCCACGCTGCACGTGGCCGTCGGGCGGCGCCCGGCGGGGAGGGCAGGGCGGCACGCGAGGATGGGAGCCGACGAGGGGACTCGAACCCCTAACCGCCCGATTACAAGTCGGGTGCGCTACCAGTTGCGCCACGCCGGCGGGACATGGGACCAAGTCCCGGGACAAGTCTAGGGACTGCTCGCAGGGAGACTCCGCGGCCTCGACGACACGGCGTCGGCTCACCCCCCGGGACGGACCGTCCACCGCGCGATCGGGCTCGGTCGCCGTGCGCCCGGACCGGGTCCGCGGGCGTCGTCCGGGTCCGGGGAACGGTCAGCCGGCGGGCCGGGCGAGCCGGGGCCGCAGCAGCAGCATCGGGATGACCAGCGCCGCGTTCACGGCGAACATGAGGGGCAGTCCGCGAGCTTCGGCGTAGGCACCCAGCACGGGGAGCCCCGCGATGGCGCCCAGGGCCAGGGCGCACAGCGCCGCGCTGAAACCGGTGGCCGGTCGGTCCGGGAACACCTCACCGGACCAGATCACCAGCAGGGCGGAGAGGACCATGAAGCTGGAGCCGAAGAGCACCGCGGAGACCGCCAGCAGCGGCCAGGACGGCGTGAGGACCAGCAGCGCGGACGCCAGGCCGAGAGCGATCGAGGTGGCGACCAGCGTCCAGCGCGGTCCACCGGTGGCGACCAGGTGGCCGGTGGTGGTGCCCACGATCCCGCTGGCGCCGACGAGCACCCAGAACACCGGTGCCGCGACGTCCGGTAGCTCGGGTGCGCCCGCGATGCGGTCGACGGCATAGGTCCAGTACACGGTGCTGGTGAGCCCGAACCCGGCGCCGGCGAGGAGGAGGGGCGCGCTGCCGGGGCGCCGCAGCCAGCGCCACGACGAGGTGCCTGCCGGGGCGTCCGTGCGCCGCGGGTCGGGTCCACCGGGCAGCAGCTGCACGTTCCAGACGGCCGAGACCAGCGCGACGACGGCGAAGCCGGCCCACGCCAGGCGCCAGGCCGACCCCTCGCCGGTCAGCCAGGCCGCCGGGGCGGAGACGAGCACGCCGAACGTCGTCCCGGACGTGATCACCGACAGGGTGCGGTGTCTCCGGTCCTTCGGCACCTGCCGGGCGACGGCGTCGGAGAACGGCGCCCAGCACCAACCCGGGCTCGTCGCGGCGACCCAGATCCCGATCGCGAGCACCACCGTGTTCGGCGCCGCGGCGATCACGGCCGTACCCAGGGTGGCCGCCGACGTGCCGATCAGGACGAGCAGCCGCGGCCCTGTCCGGGCGACGAGCGCCTCGGTGGCCAGCAACGCCAGCAGGTAGCCGGCATAGCCGCCGGCGGCCAGCAGTCCCGCGGTGTCGGTGGACAGGTCGAAGGTCTCCCGGAACTGAGGCAGGAAGAGCCCGTACCCGTACCGGGCGAAGGCGAAGGACACCGCGATCGCCGTGAGGCCGGCCGCCGCGAGATGACCGGGAGATGCGGCGACCCGCACGTCCGGATGTCCGTTCGCCATGCAGTGCGAGTCTCCTCTGCTGGTCCACGGGCCTCCGCGCCGCCCGGTGGACCCCGTCCCGACGATCCGGCACGTCGGTGACCAGGGCCCACCCAGGGGTGGCGACGGACGGTCCTCCGTGACCAGCAGGTCACCCGCGGCGTTCCACGAGACCCTTCGTTCCCACAGGCCACGCCGCAGGCCGGCGGGGCACGGGGCAGGTCCCGGGACGGAGGACAGGACGGCGCCCGCGCCACCGGTGGGCGCGGGTCGGCCGGTCAGACGTCGGTGCCCGCGGCACCCGCGCGCAGGTAACGGGCCGGGTCGGTCGCCGACAGCGGCCCCGCCGCCAGCCAGCGCGCGAACCCGGCCGGATCGCGCCGCTCGAGCTCGTCGAGGACCTGCTCGCGCCGGCCGACGATCGCCTCACGGGCCCGCGGGTCCGGGCCCGCCGCCAGCGCCGCGGACGTCGACGTCCACTCGTGGCCGAGCACCTCCAGCGGCAGCGCGCTCAGCGGCGCGGCGGCCAGGGGCCCGCCGGCGACGTTGCCGGTCACCACGGTCGGTCGGGAGACCGGCGCGGGAACCGGCCGAGCTCCGGCCGGAGGAACCGGACGAGCTCCGGCCGGAGGAAACGGAGGTGCCGCGGCGGGAGGGGACGCCGGAGGGGCGGCCGGCGACCGCCGCGAGGGCCGGGTGCGCGCCATCCAGACCGCCAGGCCCAGCATGCCGCCCACGGCGCCGACCAGGGTGGTGATGAGCGCGCCGGCCACGGCGGCGACGCCGGAGAGGACGAGCAGCCCGAGCACCGTCCACCCGGCCGTCTGCCAGGTGGCGTCGATCGTGGTGCGCAGGTCGTCGTCCGAGGCCTCCCGGGCGATGCCGGCGGCGAGCGCGCCGGCGACCACGGCGCCCAGCCCGACGGCGAGCAGGCCGGCGGGGCGCAGGGCGAGCCCGCCGATCAGGGCGAGCCCGCCGACGACGACGAGCCCCAGGAAGGCGAGACAGCGGACGAGCGGACCGCGGGACGACACGACGACGGCCTCCGGACGACGGACGGGTGGGATGCAGCGGTACCACCGTGGTCCGCACGCCGCGGCCCCTTACCCCGGTGTCGCCGGATCGCACACAGCTCCGCGGCGTGTCGCGTCACCGCGTGTCGTCCCAGCGACCTCACAGCGGGTGTCCAGCGAGGCAGGAGACGGGAGGCCGATCCTGGTACCCGGAGCAGCGATCGGCTGCGCCGGAGGAGGAGGACCGGACATGGACGAGCGAGACACCCCGGACGCGGCGGGACACGGCCCGCAGCAGCCGCACGGCGGCCCGGCTCCGCACGGGCAGGTCCCCCCGGCGTGGCGCACTCCGGCGCCGCCCGTCCCGCCGGCACCCACCTGGTCCACGGCGGCCCTCGGGAGCGGGCCGGTGCACGCCACCCCGCTGCCGTCCCCGGCACCGCCGGCCCGGCGGGGCGGGCGGGTGCGGATCGGACTCGCCGGCCTCGTCGCCGGCGCGCTGATCGGCGGCGGAGCGGGGGCCGGCGTGGTCGTGCTGACCGACGGCGGGAGCAGCGGCGGCGGCAACCCGGTCGCCACGCAGGCGGTCACCATCACCGACCCGGAGAACGCCACGGCGGTCACGGCGGCCGCCGCGAAGGCCACGCCGAGCGTCGTCACCGTGTACGTGAGCAGCGGGTCCTCCAGCGGCAGCGGGTCCGGCGTCGTCCTCACCTCGGACGGCTACGTCGTCACCAACAACCACGTCGTGACCCTCGACAGCAGCACCGGCTCGGCGAGTGTCCAGGTCCGCACCTCCGACGGCTCGCTGTACGACGCCACCGTCGTGGGCACCGACCCGACCTCGGACCTGGCGGTGCTGAGGCTGGACGGCGCGAGCGACCTGACCCCGGCGGAGTTCGCCGACTCCGGGGACGTACAGGTGGGCGACCTGGCCGTGGCGATCGGCGCGCCTCTCGGGCTGTCGGACACGGTGACCGACGGGATCGTCAGCGCCACCGGTCGCGCGGTGGCCACCGGCTCCACACGGGACGACGCCACCGTCATCGACGCGCTGCAGACCGACGCCGCGATCAACCCCGGCAACTCCGGGGGGGCGCTGGTGAACGCGGCCGGCGAGGTCATCGGCATCAACACCGCCATCGCCACGGTGGCCTCCGGGGCGCCGGGCCAGCAGGGCCAGAGCGGCAGCATCGGCGTCGGCTTCGCCATCCCCAGCAACACCGCGCAGCGGATCGCCGAGGAGATCATCGCCAACGGCACCGCCGACACCACCTTCCTCGGGGTGAGCACGCGGACCGACGGCAGCGAGGAGGTCGGTACCGGCGCGCAGGTGCTGTCGGTGGAGCCCGGCTCGCCCGCCGCCGACGCCGGCCTGACCGCCGGTGACGTGATCACCGCCGTCGGGGACCGGCCGATCACGACCTCCACCGAGCTGACCGCCGCCGTCCGCGGCCACGCGCCCGGCGAGCAGGTGGCGCTCACCGTGCGGCGGGACGGCGGGACGGCGACCGTCGACGTGACGCTGACCGCCGCGGCCGGCTGAGCGAGGACCCCTCGCCTCCACCGCTCGCGAGCGCGCGGCGGGGCCCGGCGCGGGGGCCATAGTCTCGGTCCGTGACGGCACCCACCGCGTCCGCGCCCTTCGCGAGCTCGCTCGACGACCCGCAGCGGGCGCGGGACCTGTCCCGGATGAAGCGGGTGGCCACCGGGCTGCTGCTGGCCGCCGCCGCCGTCTTCCTGACCTGCGTGCTGATCGGTGACGACGCCGGCCCCTGGGTCGGCTACGTCCGCGCCACCGCCGAGGCCTCGATGGTCGGCGCGCTGGCCGACTGGTTCGCCGTCACCGCGCTGTTCCGGCACCCGCTGCGGCTGCCGATCCCGCACACGGCGATCATCCCGCGCAAGAAGGACCAGATCGGGGCGAGCCTCGGCACCTTCGTGCAGGAGAACTTCCTCACCCGCGCGGTGGTCGAGGAGAAGCTCGCCAGCATCGACGTCCCCGGGCGGCTGGGCGCCTTCCTCGCCGCTCCCGGCCGGCCCGAGCGGCTCGCCGGGGACGCCGCCGCGGCGCTGTCGGGCCTCACCGACCTGCTGCGCGACGAGGACGTGCAGCCCGCCGTCGCCGCGCTGGTCGACCGCAAGCTGCACGAGACGCCGGCCTCACCGGTGCTGGCCCGGGTGCTGGAGCTGGTGGTCGACGGCGACCGGCACCAGGAGGTCCTGTCGGCAGGGTTGCGGTACATGGCCCGGTTCCTCGAGGAGAACCGCGTCGTCTTCCGCGCCCAGCTCGGTGACGCGTCCCCCGCCTGGGTTCCCGACTGGGTCGACGACCGGGTGTTCAACCGCGCCTTCACGGGCTTGCAGGAGTTCCTCGAGGAGGTCGGCGACGACCGGCACCACGAGCTGCGCCGGGTCTACGATTCCCGCCTGCGGGCCTACGTGCACGCCCTGCGCACCGACCCGGCCACCCAGGCGCGGGTCGAGGAGTTCAAGAAGGACCTGCTCGAGCACCCGGCGATCCGCACCTGGTCGGGCTCGCTGTGGACCAACGCCAAGGCGGCGTTCCTCGCCGCGGCGTCCGATCCGGACTCGCAGCTGCGCGGGCGGGTGGCCGCGCTGATCCGGGACGCCGCCGGGGTGCTGCAGACCGACCCGACCGCCCGGGAGCTGGTGCAGCGGCACAGCCGGCGGGTGGCCGGCTACGTGGTGGAGCGGCTCTCCGGTGACCTGGCCGACGTCGTGGGCAGCACGGTCGCCCGCTGGGACAGCGAGGAGACCAGCCGGCGCATCGAGTTGCAGGTGGGCCGTGACCTGCAGTTCATCCGCATCAACGGCACCGTCGTCGGCGGGCTGGCCGGGCTGGTCATCTACTCCCTCGCCCAGCTCATCGGCTGACCACCACCGGTGGCCGTCCGCCGACGGACGTCCGCCGAAGTAGCCACTTCGGTGGTCAGGTCCGCCGAAGTGGCCACTTCGGCGGTCAGGTCAGGCGGAAGCCGCGCCACTCGAAGCCGGGGCTCACCACGCAACTGACCAGGACCTCGTCGGACCCGGGCTCGGTCGACTGCTCCACACCGGCGGGCACCAGCACCTGCGGGCGGCCGGGGCCGAGGACGACGCGCTCCTCCCCCAACCGCAGCAGGAGCTCGCCGGGGCCGTGCCAGAGCCACAGCTCGTCGGCGTCCACCACGTGCGGCGCGGACCGCTCGCCGGGAGCCAGCAGGAACAGGATCGCCGTCGTCGCCGGGCGACCGCTGCCGAGCACGGCCGGGGACGACCAGGTGCGCCGGTACCAGCCGCCCTCCGGGTGCGCCTCGAGGTCCAGCGCGGCGGCCCGGGGCGGGCGGCTCACCGCCGGGCTGCGCCCGCCGCGTACAGGGCGATCCCCGCCGCGACGCTGACGTTCAGCGACTCGGTGTCGCGGGCGATCGGGATCCGGACGACGACGTCGCAGCGCTCGCGCACCAGCCGCGACAGCCCGGTGCCCTCGGCGCCGACCACGAGCGCCACCGGGTCGCCGAACCCGTCGAAGTCGTGCAGGTCGACGTCGCCGTCCCCGGCCAGGCCCACCGTCTGCAGGCCGGCGTCCTGGTAGGAGGCCAGCGCCCGGGCGAGGTTGACCGCGCGGGCGACGGGCAGCCGCGCCGCGGCGCCGGCGCTGGTGCGCCAGGCCGAGGCGGTCATGCCGACCGACCGCCGCTGCGGGACGACGACGCCGTGGGCGTCGAACGCCGCGGCCGACCGGACGACGGCGCCGAGGTTGCGCGGGTCGGTCACGCCGTCCATGGCCACCACCAGCGGCGGCCGGCCGGAGTCGCGGGCGAAGTCGAGCAGGTCCTCGGGGTGCGCGTACTCGTAGGGCGGCACCTGCAGGCCGATCCCCTGGTGCAGCGCGCCGCTCGACATCCGGTCGAACTCGGCCTTGCCGACCTCCAGCAGCGGCAACCCGCGGTCGGCGGCCAGCGTCAGCGCCTCGGTGATGCGCTCGTCGGTGCGGCCGGCGTCGGTGACCACGTACAGCGCCGTCGCCGGGATCTGCGCGCGCAGGGCCTCGACGACGGGGTTGCGGCCCAGCAGGAGCTCCGGCGTCTCCTCGGCACGCTGGCGGCTGCGATCGCGCTCGGCGCGCCGCCGGGCGTCGGCCTGCGCCTTGCGCTGGGCGGGGTGACCCTTGCGCATCTCGGCCGGCGGGGTGGCGCCGCGACCGGCCAGCGAGCGGCGGTTCTTGCCCCCGGTGCCGGCGGTGGCGGTCTTCTTGCCGGCGCCGCTGCTGCGGCCGCGGCGCTGACTGTTGCCGGCCATCAGCGGCTCAGCTCCCATCGGGGTCCGGCCGGGGTGTCCTCGACCTGCACACCGAGGGCGGTGAGCTGGTCGCGGACCGCGTCGGCGGTGGCGAAGTCCTTCCGGGCGCGAGCGGCCTGCCGCTGCTCCAGCGCCAGCCGCACGAGACCGTCGGTCACCTCGGCCAGCCGGTCGTCGGCGCCGCCGGCCGCCGCCCAGTGCGGGTCGAGCGGGTCCAGGCCGAGGACGGCGAGCATCGCGCGCACCGCGCCCAGCGCCGCGGCCACCGCCTCGTCGTCCGCCCGGTCCAGTGCGCCGTTGCCGTCGCGGACGGTGTCGTGCACGACGCCCATCGCGGCCGAGGTCCGCAGGTCGTCGTCCATGGCGGCGTCGAAGGACGCCGGGCGCCCGGCGGGCCCGACGTCCCCCACGCGCTCGACGGCCCGCCGGACGAAGGACTCGATCCGCCGGTAGGCGACACCGGCCTCCTGCAGCGCGGCGTCGGTGAACTCGATGGTCGAGCGGTAGTGCGGCGTCACCAGGTAGTAGCGCAGCTCGACCGGGCGCACGCGCGTGACGACCTCGTCGACCAGGGCGGTGTTGCCCATCGACTTGCTCATCTTCTCCCCGCCGAGGGTCACCCAGCCGTTGTGCACCCAGTAGCGGGCGAAGCCGTCACCGGCGGCGCGGGACTGGGCCTGCTCGTTCTCGTGGTGCGGGAAGCGCAGGTCCAGCCCGCCGCCGTGGATGTCGAACTCCGCGCCGAGATAGCGCCCGGCCATCGCCGAGCACTCCAGGTGCCAGCCCGGCCGGCCGCGGCCCCAGGGTGTCGGCCAGGACGCCGTCTCCGGTTCGCCGGCCTTGGCGCCCTTCCACAGCGCGAAGTCGCGCGGGTCCCGCTTGCGGTCGTCGGTGTCGGTGTCGGCGGCCGGCTGGAGGTCGTCGAGGCGCTGCCCCGTGAGCGCGCCGTAGCCGGCGAAGGAACGCACGTCGAAGTAGACGTCCCCGTCGACCGCGTAGGCGTGCCCGCGCTCGATCAGCCGCTCCATGAGCTCGATCATCTCCGGGACGTGGCCCGTGGCCCGCGGCTCGTACGTCGGCGGCAGCACGCCGAGGACGTCGTAGGCCCGGGTGCACGCGAGCTCGTTCTCGTAGGCCCACGCCCACCACGGCACGCCGTGGGTCTCGGCCTTGGCGAGGATCTTGTCGTCGATGTCGGTGACGTTGCGGACCAGCGTCACGCGGTGCCCGGTCGCGGTCAGCCAGCGGCGCAGCACGTCGAAGTTGAGCGCGGCGCGCACGTGCCCCACGTGCGGCGGTCCCTGCACGGTGAGCCCGCAGACGTACATCGAGACCTCACCCGCGCGCAGGGGCTCGAAGTCTCGGACCGCGCGGGCGGCGGTGTCGTGCAGGCGCAGGCTCACCGCGCGGATTCTACGGAGCCACCCGCGGCGTCCATCCGGACCACCAGCGCCGTCGCCACCGCGGCCCGGCCCTCGCCGCGACCGACCAGCCCCAGCCCGTCGGTCGTGGTCGCCGAGACGCTCACCGGAGCGCCCAGCGCCGCCGACAGCACCGCCTCGGCCTCCCCCCGCCGTGGCCCGACCTTCGGGCCGGGCGCGACGAGCTGGACCGAGACGTTGCCGACCCGCCAGCCGGCCGCCTCGACCACCTCGCGGACGTGCTCCAGCACCGCCGCACCGCGGGCACCGGCCCAGCGGGGGTCGTCCGTGCCGAGCAGGCCGCCGATGTCGCCGAGCCCGGCCGCGGCGAGCACCGCATCGGTGACCGCGTGGGCGACGACGTCGCCGTCGGAGTGCCCGGCGCACCCGTCGGCGCCGGGCCACTCCAGACCGGCCAGCCAGCACGCGCGACCCGGCTCGACCGGGTGCACGTCGACGCCGGTGCCGACCCGCGGCAGCCCGCTCACCGCGCCACCTGCAGCTCGGCGAGCGCCAGGTCGTGCACCACGGTCACCTTCGCCGCCCGCTCGTCACCCTCGACGGTGCGCACCGGCACACCCGCGGCGCGGACGACGGCGGCGTCGTCGGTCAGCTCGGTGCCGGCGGGCAGCCGGTCGTAGGCCTCGCCGAGCACGGCGCGGGCGAAGCCCTGCGGGGTCTGCACGCGGCGCAGCGCGGCCCGGTCGGGCGCCGAGGTGACCGTGCCCTCGGCGTCCACCACCACCGTGGTGTCCACGACCGGGAGCACGGGGACCACGGCCGGCGCGCCGGCGGCCAGCGCCGCCAGGACCCGGGCGACGACGCCGGGCGGGGTGAGCGGCCGGGCCGCGTCGTGCACGAGGACGGCGTCGGCCGCCGGGTCGACCGCGGCCAGGGCCGACCGGACCGACGCGGTCCGGGTGGCACCGCCGTCGACCAGCCGGGTCGCGGCGGGCAGGACGCCGGCGAAGGCGGCGCGCTCGGCCGCGGGGACGGCGACGACGACCTCGTCCGCACCGCCGTCGAGCAGGGTCGCGACCGCCCAGACCACGAGCGGCCGGCCACCGAGCGGGACCAGCGCCTTCGGACGGTCGGCCCCCAGACGCAGACCACTCCCGGCCGCTGCGACGATGCCGACAGCGTGCACGGGAGTGGTCAGGAGTGCTGCGGGGGAAGCGCCGGACCGGCGCTCAGCTGGCGAGGACCTCGTCGAGGAGCACCTCGGCCTTGTCCTCGTTGGTGCCCTCGGCCAGGGCCAGCTCGCTGACCAGGATCTGGCGGGCCTTGGACAGCATCCGCTTCTCGCCCGCGGACAGGCCGCGGTCCTTGTCGCGACGCCAGAGGTCGCGGACGACCTCGGCCACCTTGTTCACGTCACCGGAGGCCAGCTTCTCGAGGTTGGCCTTGTAGCGGCGGGACCAGTTGGTCGGCTCCTCGGTGTGCGGGGCGCGCAGCACCTCGAACACGCGGTTCAGCCCGTCCTGGCCGACGACGTCGCGGACGCCGACGATCTCCGCGTTGTCGGCAGGGACACGGACGGTCAGGTCGCCCTGGGCGACCTTCAGCACGAGGTAAGCACGCTCTTCGCCCTTGATCACGCGAGTCTCGATCGCCTCGATCAGAGCGGCACCGTGGTGCGGGTAGACGACGGTCTCGCCGACAGTGAAGCCCATGTGGATGTGACCCCTTTCGCTGTCCACAGCCTACCACGGCAGACTGCACCCAGGGACGGCTCGCGACCGGCAAAGGCGCAGGTCAGACGGCAGGTGAAGTGCCAGGGAGGGGTTGACAGGGGCGTGGTCGGTGTGCCTGCGGGGTCGGCCCGGAGGGTCCCGTCGGTGCGGGCGCTGCTCCTCGCGACGCACCTCGGGCCGACCGTCGCGGTGACCACCGTGGCCACCCTGCTGGCGGTCGCGGCGGGGGTGCCGGCGGGGCGCGTGGTGCTCGTGTGCCTGGCCGTCCTCGCAGGTCAGGTGTCCATCGGGTGGAGCAACGACTGGCTCGACGCCGAGCGCGACCGGGCCGTCGCGCGGGCCGACAAGCCGGTCGTGCAGGGCGCCGTGCAGCCGACGGTGCTGCGGACCGCGGCGCTGGTGAGCGTCGTCCTGGCCGTCGTCATGTCGCTGCTGCTCGGGCCGGCCCCCGGCCTGCTGCTGCTCGCCCTGGTCGCCAGCGGGTGGGCCTACAACGCGGGCCTGAAGCGGACGGCGCTGTCCGTCGTCCCCTACGTGACCGGCTTCGGGCTGCTGCCGGCCGGCGTCGTCGCCGCCGCGCCGGGCACCCCGGCGGCGCCCTGGTGGCTGGTCGCCGCCGGCGGCGCGCTGGGTGCCGCGGCGCACCTGGCCAACGTCGCGCCGGACCTCGAGGAGGACCTGGCCACCGGCGTGCGGGGGCTGCCGCACCGGATCGGCGCCACCGCGTCGGCGGTGACCGGCGCGGTGCTGCTGTTCGGCGCCGCGCTGGTCCTCGTGCTCGGGCCTCCGGGCCGCCCCACGGCGGCCGGCTGGGTGGCCCTGGCCCTGGCCGCGCCGGCCGTCGTGGTCGCCGGCCTGTCCGCGACCCCGCGCTTCCGGCGGCTGGCCTTCCCCGCGGTCATGCTGCTGACGGTGCTGACCGTCGTCCTGATGCTGCTCGGCGGGGCAGCGCTCACCTAGCCGGGGCCCGGGGCGGCGGCCAGCGCGAGCGCTCCGCTGGGGCAGGCCCGGACCGCCTCCTCCACGGCGGGATCACCCGGCGCCGGCTGCCGGACCCGCAGCACGCCGTCGTCGTCGAGCTCGAAGACGTCCGGCGCCGTCACCTCGCACACCCCGCTGGCCAGGCACCGGTCGCGGTCGACCAGGACGTGCGTCATCGCGTGGCCGCCAGCCGGGCCGGGAGCCGCTTGAGCCCGTTGACGAAGGAGGACTGCAGCCGGGCCGGCGGGCCGGTCACCTCCAGGTCCGGCAGGTGGTCGAAGACCGCCCGGAAGGCGACGGCGACCTCCCGGCGGGCCAGGTGCGCACCCAGGCAGAAGTGCGGGCCCTTCGATCCGAACCCGACGTGCGGGTTCGGATCGCGGCCCAGGTCGAGGCGGTGCGGGTCGTCGAAGACGGCCGGGTCGCGGTTGGCCGCGGCGTAGAACAGCAGGAACTTGGTGCCGGCCGGGAAGCGCTCGCCGGAGAGCTCGACCTCCCGGGTCGCGGTCCGGCGCATCCAGGTGATGGGGCTGGTCCACCGCACGATCTCCTCGACCGCGGTCCGGTCCAGCCCCGGGTCGGCGGCCCAGCGGTCCCGCTGGTCGGGGTGCTCGGACAGCGCCAGCACGCCCTGGGAGATGGCGTTGCGGGTCGTCTCGTTGCCGGCGACCAGCAGCAGGATGAAGAAGCTGCCGATCTCCTGGTCGGTCAGCCGCTCGCCGTCGACCTCCGCGTGCACCAGGGCGGTGGTCAGGTCGTCGGCCGGCCGGCTGCGGCGCTCCACGGCCATCCGGGTCATCAGCCCGGCGAGCAGCTCGCCGGCCGCCAGGAACGCCGCGACGGCGTGCTCCTCGCTCTCGACCAGCTCCGGGTCGCCGCCGGAGAGGATGACGTTCGACTGCTGCAGCACCATGGCGCGGTCGCCATCGGGCACGCCCATGAGGTCGCAGACGACCCGCAGCGGGATGGGTGCGGCGAGGTCGGCGACGACGTCGATCGCCCCGTTGCCGGCCTCGGCGGTGCGGCGGGCCCGGGCGACGACGTCCCCGGCGACCGCCTGCACCGAACCGACCAGCCCCTGCAGGATCCGCGGGGTGAACGCCTTGGCGACGATCCGGCGGATCTTGGCGTGCCGCGGGTCGTCCATGCTGATCAGCGAGCCGTAGAACTCGTTGAGGTCGGGCGGCATGTCCTGGATCGACACCGCGCCCGCGGCGGAGGAGAACAGGTCGGGGCGGCAGCTGATCGCCTCGACGTCGGCGTAGCGGGTGACCGCGTGGTAGCCAGGCCCCACCGGCAGGTAGGGGATCACCGGTTCGGCGAAGAAGGCGAAGGGCGCCTCGGCGCGCAGCAGGTCGAGGACCGCGTGCTTCTCCTCCGGCGGCCGGGCCCAGAACGCCCGATCGGACAGGTCGATGCCCCCGAGCCCGGACGGCGGCCCGGACGGGACGACGGTGCTGGACACGGGGCCTCCCGGGGTCGCGGCGCGAGCCGCTCCACCGTGGCCTCGGTCACACCCGCGGTCAACCGGTCCGGTCCCGGGGCCCGGTGCGGCGCGGGGCCGGGCCGGCTGCCCGGTCCGGCCCCGCGGAGGTCAGCGGCGGCCGCCGCCGTTCCCCTGGCCGCCACCGTTCCCGTGGCCGGGGTTGCCGCTCCCGTTGCCGCCGCCGTTCCCCTGGCCGGGGTTGCCGCCGCCGTTCCCGTGACCGGGGGCGCCGGTCCCCTGGCTCGCGGAGGCGGTACCGCCGTCCACCGCCGGGGCGGGCGCCGGAGCGGGCGCCGGGGCCGGCCGGACGCCGGCGGGGGCCCCACCCGGCTGCACGCCCGGCTGCCCGGCCGGCGGGGCCGGGGGCTGCTCGGCGGGGACGCCGTCCCGGACCGGCGGGCTGCCCTGCGCGAGGGCCTGGCAGTCGCTCTGCGCGGGGCCGTTCGGCTTGCCCACGCGGGCGAAGCAGCTGACGACGTCGCCCCGGACGAGACCGGCGGAGCTGCCGGCGCTGACCCACTCGCCGAACGAGCGCCACTCGCCCGTTGCGGGGCCCATCGCCCACGCCCCCGGGTCGGCCGGCGCGGCGCCGCCGTCGTCCTCGGCCGTGCCGTCGCCCGTGCCGTCGCCCGTCCCGTCGTCCGTGCCGTCGTCCGTGCCGTCGTCCGTGCCGGTGCCGTCCGTCCCGGTGTCGTCGCCGGCCGGCTCGCCGTCGGTGGTCGTGCCGTCGGGGTCGTCCGCGCCGCCGACGGTCCCCTCCTCGTCGGCCGGGCCGGGGACGGCGTCGCCGTCGCTGGTCGTGACGACCGCCGGGTCGTCGCCGGTGCCGGGCAGGACGTCCGTGGCGGTGGCGACGCCGGTCAGGGTCAGGGCGACGGCGCCACCCGCGACGGCCGCCTTGGCGACGGTGCCGGCGGCGGCGAACTTGACGGCGAGGGAGCCGAGGATCATGCGAGGTCTCTTCCGTGAGCTGGGGGCGGGTCGACCGACCGTCGTCCGGGACGGATCGGTGAGCAGACCGGTCGCCAGCAGCTCGGCCAGGGCCGCGTTCGGCCGCCCGGGGGCGGTCGCCTCGGCCCGCAGCGCGTCGGTGAACGCGGTCACGGCCTCGGCACCCGCGGGTCCGGGACGGCCGGCGAGGGCGGCCTCGAAGGCCTCCTCGACGGATCGGCTGTGGGCTGGCGTGGTCATCTCGCTCCCGTCATCGCTGCGCGGACCCGCAGGGGTGCGCGGACCGCACCCGGGTCACCCGCCCGGGTGGGGCCGGCGGGCTCCAGCTCCTCGCGCAGCCGGCGCAGCCCGCGCCGCTGCAACGCCTTGACCGAGCCGACGGAGCGGCCCATCACCTCGGCCACCTGCTCCACCGTGAGGTCGGCGAGCACGCGCAGCAGCAGCACCGACCGCTGGTCGGCCGGCAAGCCCGCGCACAGCCGGTGCACGCTCTCGGCGCCCAGCCGGGTGAGGACGTCGTCCTCCACGTCGCCGCCCACGGCGTCGGGGACCAGCTCGTCCCCGCCGTCGGCGAGCTGCGGACGGCGCCCGCGGCGCCGCCAGTCGTCGGCCAGCCGGCGGTGGGCGATGGTGAACACCCACGACCGCAGGCTCTGCTCGTCGCCCTCGAAGCCACCCAGCCCGCGGAAGACGGCGAGGAACGTCTCGCTGGCCAGGTCGTCGGGCTCGAGTGCGCCGTGCAGCCGGAGGTACCCGGTCACGGCGGGGGCGAGGTCGCGGTAGAGCGCCTCGAAGGCCCACGCGGCTCCCGCCCGTGCCGCCGCCAGGACCTCGTCGAACGCCGGGCCGATCCCGTGGTCGCGCGCCATCTGCACCTCCCGCCGTCTCCCCGTGGCAGGGAGGGCATCGGCAGGTGCGGGCCGGGACCGGACCGCCGTCCCCCGATCGGGCGGTGGACGTCAGGGCGCGGCGGTGCCCCGCTCGTGCTCCTGCTCGACGACGAGCGGCAGGTTCGCCAGCCGGTCCAGGCCCTGCAGCGGCCGGCGCATCCGCTGGTTGCCGGCCAGCCGCTCGCGGTTGCGGTCGAGGAAGGCCCAGTAGCCGGCCGTGTAGGGGCAGGCGTCCTCGCCCAGCCGCTTGCGGGGGTCGTACCGGCAGCCGCCGCAGTAGTCGCTCATCCGGTCGATGTAGGCCCCGCCCGAGGCGTACGGCTTCGTCGCGAGGACCCCGCCGTCGGCGTGCTGGCTCATCCCGACGACGTTGCTCACCATCACCCAGTCGTAGCCGTCGACGAACGACCGGTGGAACCAGTCGGTCATCTCCAGCGGGTCGATCCCCCGCTGGAGCGCGTAGTTGCCGAGCACCATCAGCCGCGGGATGTGGTGCACCCAGCCGTCCCGGCGCAGGTCGGTGAGGACGCCGGACAGGCATGCGGCCTCCACCGCGTCGCCGTCGAGCTCGGCGAGCCAGTCCGGCACGGGCTCGGTGGCCGCCAGCGCGTTGCCGTGCCGGTAGCCGCGGCCGAGGTGCCAGTAGAGGTGCCAGACGTAGTCCCGCCAGCCCATCACCTGCCGCACGAACCCCTCGACGCTGTTGAGCGGCAGCGGGTCCCCCGCCGCGGCGCGGTCCCGGGCGGTGCGCTCGGCGGCGGTCACCACCTCCAGCGGGTCGAGCAGCCCGAGGTTGAGCGCCGGGGAGAGCAGCGAGTGGGCCAGCCACCGGTCGCCGGCGAGCATCGCGTCCTCGTGCGGGCCGAAGGCGCCGAGCCGGTGCTCCAGGAAGTCCTCGAGCCGGCGGAGGGCCTCGGCGCGGGTGACCGGGAACAGCCGCGGGCCGTCGTCCCCGACGAAGGAGACCAGGCCCTCGGCCTCCCACCGGTCGAGGTCGGCGCGGACCTCGGCGTCGATCTCGTCCTCCTCGGGCCACCACGGCCCGGGGACGCCGATCCGGCCGTCGGCCGGCGGGGGCTCGCGGTTGTCCGCGTCGAGGTTCCACCGGCCGCCCACCGGCTCGGTCCCGTTCATGACGACGTCGTGCCGGCGCCGGGAGTCGCGGTAGAAGTCCTCCATCAGCAACCGGCGGCGGCCGCGGCCCTCGGCCCAGGCGGCGAACTCCGCCTGCGTGGTGACGAAGCCGCGGGCGGCCAGAACCTGCAGCCCGGGGCGGCCCAGGACGTAGTCGCGGCTGCTCCACGTCGAGGGTGCGCAGACCGACAGCGGTCCGCCGACCCGGTCGAGCGCCTCGGCGTAGGTGGTCACCCGGTGGTGCTCGGCCTGCTCGCCGAGCTCGGCGGCGCGGTGCCGCAGCGCCGACAGCACGAGATGGGCCTTCTGCCGGTGGAAGCGGCGCCGCGCGAACACGGCACGGGACTCGATCAGCAGGACCGGCTGCTCCGGGTGGTCGAGGAAGTGCGGGCCCAGCTGGTCGGCGAAGCACCAGCGGCGCGTGCCGGGCGCGCGCACCGGGAAGTCCGCGAGCGCCGGGTCGGCGCCCTCCTCCGTGCCGTCGCCGAGACCCATCGCCTCACCTCCCGGCGGTCATCGTGGGTCGACCGTTAGGCTCGGCGCGACTCGAACCACCGAACTCACGGTGGTCCGTCCCTGCACGCTGGAGGTCGTCGGCTGTGAACCGCGCACTGCGCGCCGCCACCATGGGGGTCCTGCTGCTGACCCCGGTCGCCCTGACCGCCTGCAGCGCCGGGCAGGTCAACCAGACCGCCTCCCAGGCCCGGGACAAGGTCGGCCCGATGGCCCAGGTCGGTGACCTGCAGCTGCGGCAGGTCACGATCGCCAACCCCTGCGAGGCCGGCGACGAGCAGGCGATCGCCTACGAGTCGGGGGACTCCCCCGAGCTCGTGCTGTCGATCGCCAACGGCAGCCGTGAGGACGACACGCTCACCGGTGTCTCCGGCGACGCCTTCGACGGCGTGTACGTGGGCGAGCTGCCGGACGAGACCTCCCCCGAGGCCCCGGCGACCCCCACCGAGCCGGGCACCGAGACGCCGGGCACCGAGCCGGACACGCAGACGCCGGGGACCACGGACACCCCCGGGACGGCGGAGACCCCGACCGGCGCCGAGGACCAGGGAGCCGGAGCGGCTGCGACGGCGAGCACCAGCGTCGACGTGCCGGTGCCGGCCGGCTCGGTGACCACCATCGGGCTGCGCCAGTACGACGGGGAGCAGCCGTGCGAGCCGGAGATCCCCTCAGGCACCCCGCGGATCTTCCTCGCCGACCTCGACGTCGACGACCCGCTCACCGCCAGCCAGACGGTCACCGTCACGCTGACCTTCGAGAACGCCGGTGAGGTGACGGTGCAGGCGCTGGTCGCCGGTCCGGCCGGCGCGGTCGAGCGCGGGGAGGCCTTCGACTTCCACCACGGTGAGGAAGGGGCCGAGGGGAGCGAGGAGCAGGACACCGAGGCCGAGTAGGCGCCCGCGCGCGTGGCGCGGGGCCGCCCCGGTCCGCCGTCCACGGGATCGTCGTAGGCCGCGGTTAGCGTCGGGGCGTGCCCCCCGCCGCCAGGACCGCCCGCCCCGCCCACCGCTGCACCGAGTGCGGCTTCGCCTCGGCGAAATGGGTCGGGCGCTGCCCGGAGTGCCAGGCCTGGGGCACGCTGCAGGAGGTCGGCGCCGTCCCCTCGGGCGGCCTGCGCGCCGTCGTAGCGGGCGCGGTGACCGCTCCGGCCCGGCCGATCGCCCAGGTCGAGCTGACCGGCGCGCGCGCCGTCCCCACGGGCATCGCCGAGTTCGACCGCGTGCTGGGTGGCGGGCTCGTCCCCGGCGCGGTGCTGCTGGTGGCCGGCGAGCCCGGCGTCGGCAAGTCCACGCTCCTGCTCGAGGTCGCGCACCGCGTCGCGGCCACCAACGGCCCGGCGCTCGTCGTCTCCGGCGAGGAGTCGGCCGGGCAGGTGCGGCTGCGCGCCGAGCGGATCGGCGCCCTGCACGACCGGCTGTACCTGGCGGCGGAGACCGAGCTGTCGGCGGTGCTGGCGCACGTCGAGCAGGTCCAGCCGACGCTGCTGGTCCTCGACAGCGTCCAGACCGTTCGCTCCCCCGCCGTCGACGGCACCGATGGCGGCTCGACCCAGGTGCGCGCCGTCGCCAGCGCGCTGACCTCCGTGGCCAAGAGCCGCGGGATGACCACCATCCTCGTCGGCCACGTGACCAAGGACGGCGCCATCGCCGGGCCGCGCACGCTGGAGCACCTGGTCGACGTGGTCGTCTCCTTCGACGGCGAGCGGCACTCGACGCTGCGGCTGGTCCGCGCCACCAAGAACCGGTTCGGCCCCGCGGACGAGATCGGCTGCTTCGAGATCGGCGACGCCGGCGTGGTCGGGGTGCCCGACCCCTCGCACCTGTTCGTCTCCCGCCGGGCCGCCCCGGTGCCCGGCAGTTGCGTCACGGTGACCATGGAGGGCAGCCGGCCGCTGCTGGCGGAGGTGCAGGCGCTGGTCGCGCCCAGCGGTGGCGGGTCGCCGCGGCGGGCGGTGAGCGGCCTGGACCCCCAGCGGGTGGCCATGGTGAACGCCGTCCTGGAGCGCCGGGGCGGGGTCCGCCTGGCCCAGGCCGACGTGTTCGCCGCCTCCGTCGGCGGCGTCCGGATCGCCGAGCCCGCCGCCGACCTGGCGCTCGCCCTGGCGATCGCCTCGGCGACCGCGGACACCCCGCTGCCGGCCGGGCTGGTGGCGGTCGGCGAGGTGGGGCTCTCCGGGGAGATCCGCCGCGTGGGGGGCACCGGCCGGCGGCTGGCCGAGGCGGCCCGCCAGGGCTACCGGGTGGCGCTCGTGCCCGAGGACGCGGGGCCGGCACCCCGGGGCATGCGGCTGGTCGAGGTGCCCGACCTGGGCACGGCACTCACCCCGCTGGGCTGACCTCCTCCGAGCCGCACCAGTACCGTCACCTCGCACGTAGACTCAGGCCCCGCCCCCGACCGTCAGGAGCGCTCGTGCCCCCCGCTGTGGACTCCGAGGTCGCACTGCGCGAGCTCCTCGGCCGCATCGCCCCCGGGACGGCGCTGCGCGACGGCCTGGAGCGGATCCTGGCCGGTCGCACCGGCGCGCTCATCGTGCTCGGGTACGACCGGGTGGTCGAGTCGATCTGCACCGGTGGCTTCGCGCTCGACGTCGCGCTGTCGGCCACCCGGCTGCGGGAGCTGGCCAAGATGGACGGGGCGGTGATCGTCTCCTACGACGGCCTGCGGATCGTCCGGGCCGGCGTGCACCTGATGCCCGACCCGACCGTGCCCACGGAGGAGTCGGGCACCCGGCACCGCACCGCGGAGCGGGTGGCCATCCAGACCGGATTCCCGGTCATCTCGGTCAGCCAGTCGATGCACATCATCAGCGTGTACGTGGCCGGCCGTCGGTACACCCTCGAGCACCCGACGACGATCCTGGCCCGCGCCAACCAGGCCCTGGCCGCGCTGGAGCGGTACAAGCTGCGCCTCGACGAGGTGGCCAGCACCCTGTCGGCCCTGGAGATCGAGGACCTGGTCACCGTCCGCGACGCGATGAGCGTGAGCCAGCGGCTGGAGATGGTCCGCCGGATCGCCGACGAGATCGAGGGCTTCGTCGTCGAGCTGGGCACCGACGGTCGCCTGCTCGCGCTCCAGCTGGACGAGATGCTCGCCGGCGTGGAGGAGGACCGCGGGCTGCTGGTCCGCGACTACCTGCCCGCCACCGGCCGCCGGGCCCGCAGCACCGAGCAGGTGCTCACCGACCTGCGGGCGCTGTCGGCCACCGAGCTGCTCGACCTCTCGGCGGTGGCGCGCTGCTACGGCCTGCCCACCTCCGCCGAGGCGCTCGACTCCCCCGTCAGCCCGCGCGGCTACCGACTGCTGGCCCGGGTCCCCCGCCTGCCGGCCGGCATCATCGACCGGCTGGTCGACCACTTCGGCGGGCTGCAGAAGCTGCTGGCCGCCACCATCGAGGACCTGCTGGCCGTCGAGGGCGTCGGCGAGGCCCGGGCGCGGGGCATCCGCGAGGGCCTCTCCCGCCTGGCCGAGACCTCGATCCTCGACCGCTACAGCTGACGGCCCGGCACGTCCGCGCGCGACCGGCTCATCCCGCCGGTGGGGTCAGTGTCAGCGGGGTCCCGGGGCTCGGCGCGGTGTCCAGCCGGCCGCGCAGCACGTACTGGCCCGGTGGCATCGTCGTCCGCTCCGCCGTGCAGCTCGGTTCGCTGGACCGCCCGCTCCAGACCAGGGGGAAGGCCGCCTGCTCGCCGGGCGCCAGCGTGCGGACGTCGTCGCTGGCCTCCGGCAGGCAGTCGTTGCTGCCCCACAACCGGGCGCCGGCGGTGTCGAGCAGGACGATCTCTTGCAGCTCCTTGTCCAGCGCGCGCACGCACGGCACCGACGAGACGTTGGTGACCACGAGCTCGATCGTCGGGCCGCTGCCGGCCGGGACGCTGCCTGGGCCACGCACCTCCACGCCGATCATGTCGTCGCTGCACGGGTCGCCCGGCTGGGGGCCCGCCGGTGGCGGAGGGGCAACGGTCGGCGTGGCCGGCGGGGTGGGCGTCTGCACGCTCGCCAGCGAGGGCACCACCCGCTCCAGGGCCGGGGTCCCGGCCGGCGCCGCCGAGGCGGTGGAGGAGCCGGCGGCCTGCGTGCCGGCGTCCGCGCCGCCCACCTGCGACAGGCCGAGCCACGCCCCACCGCCGAGCACGGCCAGGACCAGCCCCAGCACCAGTGCGCGGCGCCGCCAGTAGACGGCCGCGGGCAGGGGGCCGACCGGGTGCAGCACGGCCAGAACGGTAGTGCCGGCACGGCCGGGGGCGGGTCCGGCACGCCGGGTCCGGCCGACGGCACACTGGACCCTCGTGGACAGCCCTGCACCGCCGCCGACCGCGCTCCCCGGGAGCACCGGTCCCGCCCTGGGGGACGTGCTCGTCGACTGGTTCGCCGGGGCCGCGCGGGACCTGCCGTGGCGCCGCCCGGACACCGATCCGTGGGCCGTCCTCGTCAGCGAGGTGATGCTGCAGCAGACACCGGTCGCGCGCGTCGAGCCGGTGTGGCGGGAGTGGACGGCCCGCTGGCCGGCGCCGGCGGACCTGGCCGCAGCGTCCCCGGCGGAGGTGATCCGCGCCTGGGGCAAGCTCGGCTACCCCCGCCGGGCGCTGCGGCTGCGGGAGACCGCCGAGGCGCTGGTCCAGCGGCACGGCGGCCGGGTGCCCACCGACGTCGCCGCGCTGGAGGCCCTGCCCGGTATCGGCACCTACACCGCCCGGGCGGTGGCCTGCTTCGGTCACGGGCAGCCGCAGCCGGTCGTGGACACCAACGTGCGGCGGGTCGTGGCCCGGCTCGTGCACGGCCGCGCCGAGGCCCTGCCCGCGCGGGTCGGGGACCTCGCCGACGTCGCGGCGTTCGCTCCCGCCGACCCGGACCGCGCCGTCCGCTTCTCGGGAGCGGTGATGGAGCTCGGGGCGCTGGTCTGCGGAGCCCGCACCCCGCGCTGCGACGCCTGCCCGGTGCGCCTGGCGTGCGCGTGGCGGTTGGCCGGCCACCCGGCCGCCGAGGGGCCGCCGCGTCGTGTGCAGCGGTTCGCGGGCACCGACCGGCAGGTGCGCGGCAAGCTGCTCGACGTGCTGCGGGCCGCGACCGGTCCGGTCCCCGCTGACGCGCTGGACCCCGCCTGGGACGACGCCGCCCAGCGCGGGCGGTGCCTGGACTCCCTGCTGGCCGACGGGCTCGTCGAGCAGACCCCCGACGGTCGCTTCACCCTCCCCACCTGACGGCGAGATCTGCACACTGGTCACCATCAGCCGCTGATGCCGACGAGTGTGCAGATCTCGTCGAGGGCCCGGGGACGGCGAAGGGGCCGCCCCCCGAGCGGGAGACGGCCCCTGTCGTCGTGCGAGAGGCGGGTTACTCGGCCGCGGTGGCCGCCGGGCCCTCCTCGTCGCCGTCGGCGCCCGAGAGGGCCACCGGCGGGGTGTCGGGCAGGTCGATCGGCTTGGCCTCGCCGCGGAAGGTGAACTTCGCGTCGGTGCCCTCGCCCTCGACGTCCACCACGATGATTTGCCCCGCGGACAGCTCGCCGTAGAGGATCTTCTCCGACAGCGCGTCCTCGATCTCGCGCTGGATCGTCCGGCGCAGCGGCCGGGCGCCCAGCACCGGGTCGAAGCCGCGGCTGGCGAGCAGCTTCTTGGCCTCCTGGGTGATCTCCAGCGACATGTCCTTGTTCGCCAGCTGGCCCTCGACGCGGGCGACCATGAGGTCGACGATCTCGATGATCTCGTTCTCGGTCAGCTGGTGGAACACGACGATGTCGTCGATGCGGTTGAGGAACTCCGGCCGGAAGTGCTGCTTGAGCTCCTCGTTGACCTTGAGCTTCATCCGCTCGTAGTTGCTCTGGTCGTCGTTGCCGGCCTGGAAGCCGAGCCCGACCGCCTTGGAGATGTCCCGCGTCCCGAGGTTGGTCGTGAGGATGAGGATCGTGTTCTTGAAGTCCACGATCCGGCCCTGACCGTCGGTGAGCCGGCCGTCCTCCAGCACCTGCAGGAGCGTGTTGAACACGTCCGCGTGCGCCTTCTCGATCTCGTCGAACAGGACCACCGAGAACGGCTTGCGCCGCACCTTCTCGGTGAGCTGGCCGCCCTCGTCATAGCCGACGTAGCCGGGAGGGGCACCGACGAGGCGGGAGACCGTGAAGCGGTCGTGGAACTCGCCCATGTCGATCTGGATGAGCGCGTCGTCCTCGCCGAACAGGAAGTTGGCCAGCGCCTTGGCCAGCTCGGTCTTCCCGACACCCGAGGGGCCGGCGAAGATGAACGAGCCACCGGGGCGGCGCGGGTCCTTGAGGCCCGCGCGGGTGCGCCGGATCGCCTGGCTGACGCTCTTGATGGCCTCTTCCTGGCCGATGATCCGCTTGTGGAGCTCGTCCTCCATGCGCAGCAGCCGGGAGGTCTCCTCCTCGGTCAGCTTGAACACGGGGATGCCGGTCCAGTTGGCGAGGACCTCGGCGATCTGCTCGTCGTCGACCTCGGCGACGACGTCCATGTCGCCGGCCTTCCACTGCTTCTCGCGCTCGGCCTTCTCGGCGAGGAGGTTCTTCTCCTTGTCGCGCAGCGACGCCGCCTTTTCGAAGTCCTGGGCGTCGATGGCCGACTCCTTCTCGCGGCGGATGGCCGCGATCCGGTCGTCGAACTCGCGCAGGTCCGGCGGGGCGGTCATCCGCTTGATCCGCATCCGGGCGCCGGCCTCGTCGATCAGGTCGATCGCCTTGTCCGGCAGGAAGCGGTCGGAGATGTACCGGTCGGCCAGCGTCGCGGCCGCGACGAGCGCGCCGTCGGTGATGCTGATCCGGTGGTGCGCCTCGTAGCGGTCGCGCAGCCCCTTGAGGATCTCGATGGTGTGCTGCAGCGTCGGCTCGCCGACCTGGATGGGCTGGAAGCGGCGCTCGAGGGCGGCGTCCTTCTCCAGGTGCTTGCGGTACTCGTCCAGCGTCGTGGCACCGATGGTCTGCAGCTCGCCACGGGCCAGCATCGGCTTGAGGATGCTGGCGGCGTCGATCGCGCCCTCCGCGGCACCGGCACCGACGAGCGTGTGGATCTCGTCGATGAACAGGATGATGTCGCCGCGGGTGCGGATCTCCTTGAGGACCTTCTTGAGCCGCTCCTCGAAGTCACCGCGGTAGCGGGACCCGGCGACGAGCGCGCCGAGGTCCAGCGTGTACAGCTGCTTGTCCTTGAGCGTCTCGGGGACCTCGCCCTTGACGATCGCCTGGGCCAGGCCCTCGACGACGGCGGTCTTGCCGACGCCGGGCTCGCCGATGAGGACCGGGTTGTTCTTCGTGCGGCGGGACAGCACCTGCATGACCCGCTCGATCTCCTTGGCCCGCCCGATCACCGGGTCGAGCTTGGAGTCGCGGGCGGCCTGGGTGAGGTTCCGGCCGAACTGGTCGAGCACCAGCGAGGTCGACGGCGTGCCCTCGGCGGGCCCGCCGGCCGCGGCCGGCTCCTTGCCCTGGTAGCCGGAGAGCAGCTGGATGACCTGCTGGCGGACGCGGTTGAGGTCGGCACCCAGCTTCACGAGGACCTGGGCGGCGACGCCCTCGCCCTCGCGGATCAGGCCGAGCAGGATGTGCTCGGTGCCGATGTAGTTGTGACCGAGCTGCAGCGCCTCGCGCAGGGACAGCTCGAGCACCTTCTTGGCGCGCGGGGTGAAGGGGATGTGGCCGGAGGGGGCCTGCTGGCCCTGCCCGATGATCTCCTCCACCTGCTGGCGGACACCCTCCAGCGAGATGCCGAGGGACTCGAGCGCCTTGGCGGCGACACCCTCGCCCTCGTGGATCAGGCCCAGGAGGATGTGCTCGGTGCCGATGTAGTTGTGGTTGAGCATCCGGGCCTCTTCCTGGGCCAGGACGACCACGCGGCGGGCTCGGTCGGTGAACCGTTCGAACATCTGCTGCTTCTCCTTCGACCGGCTGGTCCGGCACTGCCCTCCCCGTCTGCTGGGGAGGAGCACCCGACGTCCGTCGGCACGCGGGGGCACCGGTCTTTCCACTGTAGTCGCGGACTCCGACTCCCCGTCGGCGCACGGCCGGGGATGGGGAGGAGGAGCTGCCCGGTCCAACTGATGCTGGCGGGACGGTGTTCCACCCCTGTTACGCCCACAGAGAACGACGAAGGCCCCGGCATGCGGAGCGACGACGAAGGCCCCGGCATGCGGAGCATCCCGGGGCCTTCGTCGTCCGGGCGCAGCCCGGCAGCGGTTCTTCGAGGAGGTCAGCCCGCCGCAGGCGGTCCGCTCCCCAGCGGCAGCTGCGTCAGTGCGCGGCCTCGTAGGCCTCCACGACGCTGGCCGGGATGCGGCCGCGGTCGCTGACGGCGTGGCCGTTCTTCCGCGCCCAGTCCCGGATGGCGCCCGCCTGCTCGCGGTCCATCCGGCCGCCGCCGGTCGCCCGCGAGCGACCTCCGCCCGACGCCCGGCCGCCCCGGCTGACCTTGCGCGCCGCCTGCACGTAGCGGGAGAACGCGTCACGCATCTCCGCGGCGTTCCTGTCCGACAGGTCGATCTCGTAGGTCGTGCCGTCGAGCGCGAAGGAGATCGTCTCGTCGGCGGGGACGTCGTCGTTCTCGAGATCGTCGGTCTTGATGACCTGGACCTTCTGTGCCATTAAGCGTGCCTGCCCTCTCTTTTCCCAGCCCCGTGAACCGGATGGGTGCGTCACCGACGGCGACGTATCCATCACACCACAACTCGCGACCATTAGCCGCAGAAATGGCCGGGATTCTCCGAAATGGGTGAGAAACGAGGGAGAACAGTTCTCGAATTGGCTCAGGAAGGAAGCGGGCGCACCAGCGGGAAGAGGATGGTCTCGCGGATCCCCAGCCCGGTCAGCGTCATCATCAACCGGTCCATACCCATGCCGACGCCACCGGTCGGGGGCATGCCGTACTCGAGCGCCTCGAGGAAGTCCTCGTCCAGCACCATGGCCTCGGGGTCCCCGGCCGCGGCCAGCAGCGCCTGCTGGGTGAAGCGTTCCCGCTGGACGACGGGGTCGACGAGCTCGGAGTAGCCGGTCCCGCGCTCGATGCCGCCGATGTAGAGGTCCCACTTCTCGGCCAGCCCCGGCGTCGACCGGTGCGCGCGGGTCAGCGGCGAGGTGTCCACCGGGTAGTCCAGGACGAACGTCGGGGCCTGCAGGTCGTCCTGCACCAGCGCCTCGAAGAGCTCCTCGACGACCTTGCCCGGCAGCCACTTCGGATCGACCCCCACCTCGTGCCGCGCGGCCAGCGCGCGCAGGTGCTCGACGGGGGTCTGCGGGGTGACCTCCTCGCCCACCGCCGCGGAGACGACGTCGTAGAGCCGAACGTGCGCCCACTCCCCCGACAGGTCGACCTCCGTGCCGTCGTGGTGGCGCGCGACGTGGTCGCCGAACAACGCCGCACAGCACTCCTGGATCAGTTCCCGCGTGATGACGGCGACGTCGGAGTAATCGGTGTAGGCGGCGTAGAACTCGAGCATCGCGAACTCCGGCGAGTGCGAGCTGTCGGCGCCCTCGTTGCGGAAGTTGCGGTTGATCTCGAAGACCCGGTCCAGGCCGCCGACGATGCACCGCTTGAGGAACAACTCGGGTGCGATGCGCAGGTACAGATCGAGGTCGAAGGCGTTCATGTGCGTGCGGAAGGGCCGCGCCGCCGCGCCGCCGTGCACGGTCTGCAGCATCGGCGTCTCGACCTCGAGGAATCCGCGCGAGGTGAGGCCGTCGCGCAGCGTCGCGTTCACCGCGGCGCGCTGGCGCACGGTGCGGCGCGCCTCGTCGCGCACGATGAGGTCGACGTAGCGCCGCCGGACCCGCAGCTCCTCGCTCATCGGCTTGTGCGCCACCGGCAGCGGCCGCAGCGCCTTGGCCGTCATCCGCCAGGAGTCGGCGAACACCGAGAGCTCGCCCCGGCGCGACGTCCCCACCTCGCCGGTGACCAGCACCTGGTCGCCGAGGTCGACGTCGGCCTTCCAGGCGGCCAGGGCGTCCTCGCCGACCCGGTCGCGGGAGAGCATGACCTGCAGCTCGGCATCGCCCTCGCGCAGCGTCGCGAAGCAGAGCTTGCCGGTGTTGCGCGAGAAGATGACCCGCCCGGTGACGCCGACGGTCTCGCCGGTCATCGTGTCCGGCGGCAGGTCGGGGTGCGCGGCCCGGACGCCGGCGAGGGTGGCGCTCCGGCGGACGTCGACGGGGAAGGGGTCGACGCCGGTGTCGCGCAGCCGGTCGATCTTGGCCCGCCGGACCCGCATCTGCTCGGGGAGCTCGTCGTCGGGCAGCGCCCCCTGGGCCGGCTCCGCGCCCCGGTCCGCTCCTCGCTCGCCCCTCACTGCGATGCCCCCGCGGCTGTCGTCCGGCGGTCCAGGCGGTTCCTCGCTCACGGAGGGTCAGCCTACGGGGCGGCCGCCCGGCGTCCCGGCGGGGAACGGTGCGCCGACTGCTGCCGCTGGAAGGCCAGCCGCAGCCCGTGGACGGTGAGGTCGGGCTCGCGCTCGGAGACCGTCCGGCAGCTGTCGACGACCAGCGGCGCCAGCCCGCCGGTCGCGACGACGACCGGCGGCCGGCCGAACTGGTCGACCAGCTCCGCGGAGATGCGGGCGACCAGGCCGTCGACGAGCCCGGCGAAGCCGAGCACCAGCCCGGACTGCAGCGCCGCGACGGTGTTCTTCCCGATGGCCTGCGGCGGCACGGTCAGCTCGACCGAGCGCAGCTGCGCGGCCCGGCTGGCCAGCGCGTCGAGGCTCACCTCCACGCCCGGCGCCAGCGCCCCGCCGAGGAACTGCCCGTCGGGGCCGACGGCGTCCACGTTGGTGGACGTGCCGAAGTCGACCACGACGACCGGCCGGGACCGGCCGCCGTCGTCCCGGCCGAACAGCTCGTGGGCGGCCAGCGCGGTCACCACGCGATCGGCGCCGACCTCGCGCGGGTTGTCCACGTGCAGCGGGACGCCGGTGCGCACGCCGGGACCGATGAGCACGACCGGCACGTCCAGGGAGTCCAGGAGCTGGCGCAGGGCCGGCAGCAGCGCCGGAACCGCGGAGCACGCCGACACCCCGGTGACCCGGGTGTCGCGCAGCAGGCCGCGCCACAGCATCCGCAGCTCGTCGGCCGTGGCGTGCGCCTGGGTGGTGACCCGCCAGCCGCGGACGCACCGGTCGCCGTCGAACACGGCCAGCACGGTGTGGCTGTTGCCGACGTCCACGGTGAGCAGCACCGGTCAGCCCTCCCGGAGGTCCAGGGCGAGGTCGAGGATGGGCGAGGAGTGCGTCAGCGCCCCCACCGAGAGGTAGTCGACGCCGGTCCCGGCGACCTCCCGGGCGACGGCGAGGGTGAGCCCGCCCGTGGCCTCGAGCTCGGCCCGGTCCCCCACGGCGGCGACCACCTCGCGCAGCTGGGCCGGCGTCATGTTGTCCAGCAGCAGGAACCGCGCCCCCGCCTCGACCGCCTCCACCGCCTGGGCCGGGGTGTCGGCCTCCACCTGCACGGGAACGCGGGGAGCGCGCTCGCGCACCGCAGCGACGGCCGCGGCCACCGAGCCCGCCGCGGCGACGTGGTTGTCCTTGACCATGGCGACGTCGTAGAGCCCCATGCGCTTGTTCGACCCGCCGCCGCAGCGGACCGCGTACTTCTCCAGCGGCCGCAGTCCCGGCGTGGTCTTGCGGGTGTCCAGGACCGTCGCCCCGGTGCCGGCGACGGCGTCGGCCCAGGCACGGGTGGCCGTCGCGATCCCGCTGGCCCGGCTGGCGATGTTCAGCGCGCTGCGCTCGGCGGCCAGCAGGGCGCGGACCGGCCCCCGGACGGTCAGCAGCACGTCGCCGCGGGCCACCCGGTCGCCGTCGGTGGCGCCGGCCGTGAGGGTGGCGCCGGGCGCCAGCCGGCCGAACACGCGGGCGGCGACCGGCAGGCCGGCGACGACGCCGTCCGCGCGGGCGACCAGGTCGGCGGTGCCCAGCTGCGCGGGCGGGACGGTCGCGGCGCTGGTGACGTCGTAGGCGACCGCCAGGTCCGGCGCCCCCGGCAGCACCGCGCCGCCGGTGAGGTCCTCGGCCAGGGTGCGCTCGACCAGGGCGTCGACCCAGGCCTCGTCCAGACCCGTGCCCTCCAGCGAGCGGGGATCGCTCACCACGTCCTCCGTTCGCCTGCGCGGGGCGCTCCGCTCCACGCTCGTTCCCCGCCGGCAGGCTTCGGCCCCTGACGGCTCACCACGGGACCACCACCGGCGTCCCCACCGGGCGGCGGGTCAGCTGCAGCTCGCCGGCGCTGTCGAGCCGGACGTCGAGGTGCACCCGCCAGGCGTCGGAGGTCTCCGGGTGGTCCTCGCGCCAGTGGCAGCCGCGGGTCTCCTCGCGCGCGGCCGCGGCGACGGTCAGCGCGCCGGCCACGGTGAGCAGATCGGTCGCCTCCCAGCTGTCCACGCCACCGGGGCCCTCGGCCAGCGCCCCGGCCAGCCCGTCCAGGGTGGCCAGCGCGCCGGCCAGGCCCTCGCCGCTGCGCAGCGCCGCCACCGAAGCCGACATGGTGTCGGTGACGCACCGCCGGGCCGCCGGGTCCAGCAGCCCGGACCCGGCGGGCACGCCGGCCGGCGGGGCGGCCGGCCGCGGCAGCGAGCGGGCCAGCTCGGCGCCGATCCGGGCGGCGAAGACCAGGCCCTCGAGCAGCGAGTTGGACGCCAGCCGGTTGGCACCGTGGACACCGGTGCACGCCGCCTCGCCGCAGGCGTAGAGGCCGGGCACCGTCGTGCGACCCGCCAGGTCGGTGACGAGCCCGCCCGAGGCGTAGTGCGCCGCCGGGGTCACCGGCACGAGATCGGTGACGGGGTCGATGCCGGCCTGCCGGCAGCGGGCCACGATCGTGGGGAAGCGGCCGGCCAGGCCGGGGACGTCGCGGGCGTCGAGCCAGACGTGCGGGACGCCGTCGCGCAGCTGGACCCGGGTGATCGCCTTGGCGACGACGTCCCGCGGGGCGAGGTCGGCCAGCGGGTGCACGCCGGGCATGAAGCGCTCCCCCGCCCCGTCGCGCAGCACCGCGCCTTCCCCGCGCAGCGCCTCGCTCACCAGCGGCTGCTGACCGCGGACGCCGGGTCCGAGGTAGAGGGAGGTCGGGTGGAACTGCACGAACTCCAGATCGGTGGCCACCGCGCCGGCGCGCAGGCCGAGGGCCACGCCGTCACCGGTCGAGACCGACGGGTTCGTGGTGGCGGCGTACACCTGCCCCATCCCGCCGGTGGCCAGCACGACGGCCCGGGAGCGGACGGCGCCCACGCCGTCGGCACTCCCCTCGCCGAGCACGTGCAGCGTCACGCCGGCGGCCCGGCCCTGGGCGTCGCGGAGCAGGTCGAGCACCATCGCGTGCTCGACCAGCGTGACGCCCGGATCGGCCCGCACCGCCTCGTGCCGCGCGCGCGGCCCCTCCCCCCCGGTGGCGTCGGCGCCGGCGTGCCCCATGCGGTCGGCCGAGTGCCCGCCCTCGCGGGTCAGCAGCAGGCGGCCGGCCGGGTCGCGGTCGAAGGCGGCGCCCCAGCCGATCAGCTGGGCCAGCCGCTCGGGCCCCTCGGCGACCAGGACGCGGACCGCGTCGGGCTCGCACAGCCCGACGCCGGCCACCTCGGTGTCGGCGGCGTGGGCCTCGGGGCTGTCGGCCGGGTCCAGGACGGCGGCGATCCCGCCCTGGGCCCAGCGGGTCGACCCGTCGTCCACCCGGACCTTGGTCACGACGGCGACCGACAGGCCCGCCGCGCGCGCGTGCAGCGCGACGCAGAGCCCGGCGATACCCGAGCCGACGACGCAGACGTCGGCGGTCAGCTCCCACCCCGGGTCCGGTGCGGCCAGCCGCAGCGGGAGGCCGGTGAGGCTGGCGGCCGCCAGGCTCACCGGACCGGGACGCCGAGGTCGCTGCGCTTCTGGTCCACCGCGCCGGGCACCGGGGCCGACGGGTCGCCGCCGAGCTCGACGATGCGGTTGGCCCCGTCGACGTGCACGACCTTGGGGATGTAGGCCTTGGCCTCGGTCTCGTCCATCACGCCGTAGCTGATCATGATCACCATGTCGCCCGGGTGGACCAGGTGCGCGGCGGCGCCGTTGATCCCGATGACCCCGCTGCCGCGCTCGCCGGGGATGACGTAGGTCTCCAGCCGGGCGCCGTTGGTGATGTCGACGATGGCGACCTGCTCGCCGGGGAGGAGGTCGGCCGCGTCGAGCAGGTCCTCGTCGATGGTCACCGACCCCACGTAGTGCAGGTCGGCCTGGGTCACGGTCGCCCGGTGGATCTTGGACTTGAGCATCGTGCGCATCATCGAGGACCTCCGAGGGTGACCGGGACGTTGTCGAGGAGTCGGGTGCTGCCGGCGCGGGCGGCCAGCAGGAGGCGGGCGGGGCCGGCCGCGGGTGCGGGGCCGAGGTCGGGGTCGGTGAGCTCGAGGTAGTCGGGCTCCAGCCCGGGTGCGCCGGAGAGCACCTCGCGGGCGGCGGCGAGGACCGCGTCGGCGCCGCGCGGGCCGGCGTCCGCCCCGGCGCGCAGCGCTCTGTTCAACGCGACCGCGGTGGCCCGCTGTTCCGGGTCCAGGTAGCGGTTGCGGGAGGACAGCGCCAGCCCGTCGTCCTCCCGGACGGTCGGCACGCCGACGACCTCCACCCCGAGCGCCAGCTCCCGGGCCATCGCCCGGATGAGGGTGAGCTGCTGGTAGTCCTTCTCGCCGAACAGCGCCACGTCGGGGCGGACGAGGCCGAACAGCTTGGCGACGACGGTGAGGACGCCGGCGAAGTGGCCGGGCCGCACCGCCCCCTCCAGGACCGCCCCCAGCGGCCCGGGCTGCACCGTGACGCCGAGCGAGCCGGGCGGGTAGACGTCGTCGACCGGCGGGTGGAAGACGACGTCGGCGCCCTCCTCGGCCAGCGCGGCGAGGTCGGCGTCCCAGGTGCGCGGGTAGCGGTCGAAGTCCTCGCCGGGGCCGAACTGGGTGGGGTTGACGAACACCGAGACGACGATGCTGCCGGCGCGCTCCCGGGCCGCGCGGACCAGCGTGCGGTGCCCCGCGTGCAGAGCGCCCATGGTCGGCACCAGGGCGACCGGGCCGGGCAGCTGCGCGCGCAGCCGCGCGAGGTCGGCCGCCGTCTCCGCGACGGCGGGGCCGGTGACGGCGGTCACCGGGAGCCGGCGGGTAGAAGGACCACGGTCAGCCCTCCGCTCGCTCGCTCGCGAGGGAACCCGGACCGTGGCCCAGCAGGTCGAGCAGCGGGGCACCCTCGTGCCGCTTGAGCCGACCGGCGGCCAGGGCGCGCTCGGTGGTGCGCTGCGCCATCGCGACGTAGGCCGCCACCGACTCCGGGGCCCGGTCGGTGAGCGTGGCGAGGTGGTCGGCCACGGTGCCCACGTCGCCGCGGCTGACCGGCCCGGTCAGCCCGAGGTCGCCGCGGCGCAGGCCGTTGTCCAGGGCAGCCGTGAGCAGCGGGGCGAGGACGCGACCGGGCTCGGCGACGCCGGCGGTGCGCAGCAGGTCGGCGGCCTCGGCGACGAGGGTGACGAGGTGGTTGGCGCCGGTGACCAGGGCGGCGTGGTAGAGCCGCCGGTCGTCCTCGGCGACGAAGAAGGGCTCACCGCCCATCTCCAGGACCAGGGTCTCGGCGACGGCGCGGTACTCCGGTGCGCTGGTGACGCCGAAGGGGGCGCCGGTCAGCCGGTCGGCGTCCTCGGGGGCGCCGGTGAAGGTCATCGCCGGGTGCAGGGCCAGGGGCAGGACACCGGCGCGGGCGGCGGGCTCGAGCACCGCGAGGCCGTGCGCACCGGAGGTGTGGAAGGTCAGCTGGCCGGCGCGCCAGCCGCCGGTCCCGGCGAGGCCGGCGGCCAGGCCGGGCAGGGTGTCGTCCGGGACCGCGAGGACCACGAGGTCGGCGGCGGCCACGACCTCGTCGGTGGGCAGCAGGGGGACGCCGGGCAGCAGCCGGGCGGCGCGCTCGGCGGAGGCCGCCGAGAGGCCGGCGGCGGCGACCACGTCGTGGCCGGCGGCGGCGAGGGCGGCGCCCAGCACGGCGCCGACACGGCCGGCGCCGACGACGCCCACGCGGAGGCGGGCGGGTGCGTCGGCGGCCGCGGGCAGTCCCGCGGCGCGGGGGGTCCTGCGGGCAGCAGGCATGGAGCACTCCTCGTTCCAGTCCCGGAACGGGTACCGGACGTCGGTCGGTCTCCCCCGTTGGAGACCGGCGGGGTCGTGCGGGTCGAACGGTGTGCGGTGTGCGGTGGTGCGGTGTGCGGTGGCGCGGGCCCGCTGCGACCGGCTGTGTCACGCGGGTGTCGTGCCAATGGCGAGTGTGTGACCGCCCGGGGCGTCCTGCAACGCCGCGGGGCTGTGGGGTCGGTCACGGACGCCGCCGGGTGCGCGCCGCGACGTCCCGCCTACCGTGACGCCCCACCGACGGATCGAGGCAGGGAGCACATGGGCGAGTTCGACGGACGTACCGCGCTGGTCACCGGCGGGAGCCGGGGCATCGGGCTGGCGATCGCGCAGAGCCTGGTGCGCCGGGGCGCCCGGGTGGTGGTCACCGGCCGCAGGCCGGAGCCGCTGACCGAGGCGGTGGCGGCGCTGGGCGGCCCGGACGTGGCGGTCGGGCTCGCCGGCAACGCCGGCGACGCGACGCACCGCGCCGAGGCCGTGCGGACCGCCGTCGACACCTTCGGCAGCCTGGACGTGCTGGTGGGCAACGTCGGCATCAACCCGGTGTACGGGGCCGCGGTCGACCTCGACCTCGACGCCTTCCGCAAGATCCTCGACACCAACGTCGTCTCGACGCTGGGCCTGGTGCAGGAGGCATGGCGGGCGTGGATGGCCGAGCACGGCGGATCCGTCCTCGTCGTCGCCTCCGTCGGCGGGCTGAAGGCCTCCCCCGGCATCGCCGGCTACGGCGTCAGCAAGGCCGCGCTGATCAACCTGGTCACCCAGCTGTCCGTCGAGCTGGCCCCGAAGGTGCGGGTCAACGCGGTGGCGCCCGCGGTCGTGAAGACCCGGTTCGCCGGCGCGCTGTACGAGGGCCGCGAGGAGGAGGCGGCCGCCGCCTACCCGGTCGGCCGGCTCGGCGAGCCCGAGGACGTCGGGGAGGCCGCGGCCTACCTGCTCGGCGACGGCGCGGGCTGGGTCACCGGCCAGACCCTCGTGCTCGACGGCGGCTCGCTCGCCCGCGGCCCGGCCTAGCACCCGGCGAGATCTGCACACTCGTCACCATCAGCCGCTGATGCCGGCGACTGTGCAGATCTCGTCGACGGCCCGGCCCCGTCGCAGGTGCCCGTCGCGAGCGTGCGAGCGGCGGGGGGCGACGGGGTCCTTCGTCAGTGGCGGCCGAGGACCCGGGCCAGCACGTCGTCGTCCTCGTCGTCGTCGCGGTAGCGGTGCCGGCGGCGGCCGCTGCTGCCGGCCGCGGCACCGCTCTCGGCGAGGATCTGCGCCAGGCGCGCCTCGCCGGGCGTCGGCACGCCCGGCGCCTGCCGGGTCAGCGGCGCCGGCGGCTCGGCGGCCGGCGGGTCCGGCGGCAGCGGAGCCGGGGGCCGGGGCCAGGCGTCCAGCTCGGAGACCGCGTCGACCGGAGCGGAGCGGTCCCCGGTCGCCGCCAGCGGCCGCTCCACGGTCAGCTGCTCGGCGGGGCCCGGGTCGTCGGTGCGCCGGCGGCGGCGTGGCGTGGCGGCCGCGACGGGCAGCGCCGGATCGGTCCGGGGAACCGGCTGCCGGGCCCGGATGTCCTGCAGGGCGTCGTAGCCGCGGGTCGCCGGCGGCGGGGCGGGGGCCCACTGCTCGGCGGCCGGTGACGGCGCGGCGGGCGTCTCCAGGCGGACGGCGGGCCAGCCGCCCGTGAGCTCGCGCGGGGGCTCGTCGGACCAGCTCACCGCCTCGATCGAGCGCGTGCCCGGTCCCTCTGCCGCGCCGGCCGGCCCGCGCGAGGACTGGGTGCGCATGACCACCCGCTCCAGCAGCATCTCGCTGGACAGCTGCTCGGTCAGCTCCGTGCGCAGCCGGCCGAGCTCGGCGCGCAGCTCCCCCAGCTCACCGAGGTCGGTCCGCACGGAGGAGAGCCGGGCCACGTCCTCGCGCAGCGCCCCCAGCGCCACGACGTCCTGCCGCAGCCCGGCCAGAGCGGCCACGTCCTGGCGCAGCGCCCCCAGGGCCGCGACGTCCTGCCGGACCCCCGCGAGGGCCGCGACGTCCTGGCGCAGGCCGGCGAGCGCGGCCACCTCGGTCCGCAGCGCCCCCAGCGCGGCGAGGTCCTGGCGCAGCGCGCCGAGCCCGGCGACGTCCTGCCGGAGGGCGCCCAGCGCCGCGACGTCGCGCCGCAGCGCCGCGACCTCGGCGCGCATGGCCTCGTCGGCCTCCCGGCGCCGGCGGTCCTCGGCCTCCCGCTCGCCCCGGCCGGCGGGCTCGGCGGCGGCCGGGCGGGGGGCGGGCTCCGGGCGGCGCCGGCCGGCGGCGAGCAGCGCGAGGACGAACGCCCAGGCGCCGCCGACGACGGCCAGCCGAAGCAGGCGGGGGTCGTCGGTCACGAAGACGACGACGGTCGCGGCCACGGCGAGCGCCGCCCCGGCGACCAGCCCGGCGGTCCGCCACCGGGGCGCGGGGGCGGAGTCGTCTCGCTCGTCCGGTCCCCCGCGCATGGACCCCAGCGTAACGGCGCGACGCCCCGCACTCACGCTCCGAACACCACCCGGAGCACACGCGTCACGGGCCCCGGCGGAGAACCGCCGGGGCCCGTGACCTCGTCCTCCCGCTACTGCGCGAGCGCGGCGTCGGAGCTGAAGACCAGACCGATCGAGACCTCGCCCTGCCGGATCGCCGCCTTGGTCAGCGGGCCGCCGGCGTCGAGCGGGACGAACCGGTCGAACTCGAGGCCGTAGGTCTCCTCGAGCCCGGGCTGGCAGAACGGTCGAGCCGGGGTGGGGCACTCCTCGGGACCGCCCAGGACCAGCGACCCGTCGCCGCAGGCGTCGGCGAGCTCCGACAGGGTGCTGACGCCCACCTGGTCGGCGAACTCCCTGGTCACCGCGAAGGCGTTCTGGTCGACGGCCTCGGACGGCTCGCCGAGGACCAGGCCGGCCTGGTCGGCCAGCGGCCGGGCGGCGCCGGCGGTCTCCTGCGCGTCGCTGCTCGCGACCGGGGCGGCGTCGGGGCCGTTGAACTCGGCGTTGAGCGCCTCGGTGACGGTGGCCAGGTACTCGGGGAAGACCTGGATCTCCGAGCCGGACCGCAGCGCCGGCAGGTACAGCTCCCGGTTGCCCACCGTGCGGACCGAGGCGTCGAAGCCGGCGGCGGCCAGGGCGCGCGAGTAGATCGTCGCCAGGATCTGCGACTCGCTGAAGTCGGCCGCCCCGATGACGACGCTGCCGCTGCCCTGCTCCAGGCCCTCGGTCACCCCGTTGGCCTCGACCCACTCGTCGGCGACCTCGTCCACGGTGCGCCGCTCGAGGTCGACCCCGGCGTTCAGCTCGATGAGCTCCTCGGTCGTGAGGGCGGCGGAGACGGCGTCCAGAGCCGGGATCAGGGCCGGCTGCGCCGAGGCCGTGGCCGCGTTGACCGCCGGCACGATGTTGTCGGCGAGCTGCAGCTGCTGGTCGTCCTCGAGCACGACGAGCTGCTCGCCGGGGACGGGGGCGCAGGCATCGCCGCTGGCCGCACCGCCGGTCGTCTCGCCGCCGCCGGTGCCCGAGGAGCCGGAGTCGCCGCAGGCCGCGGTGGCGAGCACCGCCACCAGGGCCAGGGGGGTGAGGATCCGGGTGCGCCTCGTCATAGCCGCCCGCCTTCTGTGTCCCGTGCGGCCACGGAGCCGCCACGCGTGTCTGGCGGGAGGACTCCCGCAGGGCCATGCAACCGCGCCGGGGGCGGTGGCTCCAACCGCGGGCGAGATGTGTTGTGCCCTTGTTATCGAGTGGCGGGACTCACAGCGGCATCCCGCTGGCCGTCGGCTCCGGCGTCCCGGGCCGGACGACGTCGCGGCGCAAGGGGCGGAACGGGAGCCGGCGCTGTCCGGGCGTCAGCACCCAGGAGAGGACGACGAGGACCAGCTCGGTCAGCAGGGCCAGCACCGCGACGAGGATGGCGCCGGCGATCATCACGCCGTAGTCGCGCTGGCCGAACCCGAGGTTGATCAGCCGGCCCAGACCGCCGCCGCCGACGAGCGCCGCGAGCGTCGCCGTCGCCACGACCTGCACCGCCGCCGTCCGGATGCCGGTGAACACCATCGGGGCGGCCAGCGGCGCCTCCACCCGTCGCAGGACCTGCCCCCGCGACATGCCCATGGCCCTCGCCGCCTCCCGGACGTCGGCGTCGACCCCGCGGAACCCGACGAAGGTGTTGGTCAGGATCGGCGGGATCGCGAAGACGGCCAGGGCCAGCGCGGTCGAGCGGTTGCCGAAACCGATCGGGGTGACCGCGAAGATGGTGAGCAGCGCCAGCGTGGGGATGGCGCGGCTGACGTTGGACAGGACGACGACCGCTCCCGACCCCCGGCGCGCCCGGCCGAGCACGGTCCCCAGCGGGACGGCGACGGCCATGGCCCCGGCCACCGCGGCGCCGGAGACCCACAGGTGCTCCCCGAGCAGGTCCAGGATGCCGTCGCGCCGGGTCCAGTTGAACGGGTCGTTGAGGTAGACGAAGGCGCGCTGGAGGTCGCTCACGTGCGCACCGCCCGCGCCCACGGCGTGAGCAGGCGTTCCACCCCGACCAGCAGGAGGTCGGCCACCAGCGCGAGGAGCACGCAGCCCAGCGCCCCCGTGACGATCTCCGCGCGGTACTCGTTGCGCGCCAGCCCCCCGGTGATGAGCTGGCCGAGGCCGCCGTGGCCCACCAGGACCCCGACGGTCGTGAGCGCGACGGTCGACACCGTCGCCACCCGCAGCCCCGCCATGAAGGTGGGCAGGGCCAGCGGCAGGTCCACCCGCACGAACAGCTGCGCCGGGCTCAACCCCATGCCGCGGGCCGCCTCGCGCACCTCGCCGGGCACGCCCTGCAGCCCGGCCAGGAAGCTGCGCACCAGGATCACCAGCGAGTACGCCGTCAGCCCGACGAGCACCGTGGTGGCCGACAGGCCGGTGACGGGGAGGAGGAGCGCGAACAGGGCCAGCGAGGGGATCGTGTAGACGATCGTCGAGAAGGCGAGCACCGGCCCGGCGAGCCACCGGCTGCGGCGCGCGAGCAGCGCCATCGGCAGCGCGAGGAGCGCCCCGAGCAGCACGGCCGCGACGGTCAGCCAGACGTGCTCGCGCAGGTGGCCCAGAATGGTGTCCCAGTTGCGCGACACGAACGACGGGTCGAACCACGGGTTCGGCGCTTCTTCCACCGCGAGCGAGACGTCGCTCCCCGCGCCCAGCACAGGGCGCACCGACAGGAGGGCCACCCCGTGGACGCTACTGCCGCACCCGCCCGACCCGCTGCCCCCGCCGGGTCCGACGACGGGGACGACCGGGCGGAGACGGCGCCGGAGATCCGGCTGGAGGGCGTGAGCAAGGTCTACGCCGACGGCACCGTCGGCGTCGCCGAGCTCGACCTCGCCCTCGCCGCGGGCGAGCTCACGGTCCTCGTCGGGCCCTCGGGCTGCGGCAAGACGACCACCATGAAGATGATCAACCGGATCATCGAGCCGACGACCGGCCGGATCGTGCTCGGCGGCGAGGACGTGACCCGCGTCGACCCCGACCGGCTGCGCCGGCGGATCGGCTACGTCATCCAGAACGTCGGCCTCTTCCCGCACCAGACGGTGCGGGTCAACGTCGCCACGGTCCCGCGGCTGCTCGGGTGGGACCGGCGCCGCACCCGCGCACGCGTCGACGAGCTGCTGAGCACGGTCGGGCTGGACCCGGCGGTGCACGGCGACCGCTACCCGGCGCAGCTGTCCGGGGGGCAGCGCCAGCGGGCCGGGGTGGCGCGGGCGCTGGCCGCCGACCCGGGCGTGCTCCTGATGGACGAGCCGTTCTCCGCCGTCGACCCGGTGGTCCGCGAGCGGCTGCAGGACGAGTTCCTCCGGCTGCAGGCGGCGGTGCGCAAGACGATCGTCTTCGTCACCCACGACATCGAGGAGGCCGTGCGCCTGGGCGACCGCATCGCGGTGATGAGCGCCGGCGGGCACGTGGAGCAGTTCGCCCCGCCCGCCGAGCTGCTCGGCCGGCCGGCCAACGCCTACGTCGCCGACTTCGTCGGCGCCGACCGCGGTCTCAAGCGCCTCGCGGTGACCGGTGTGGACACCGCGGACCTCGCCCGGCCGCCGGTCGTGCTGCCGGAGACCCCGCTGGCCGAGGCGGCCGCGGCGCTGGCCGGTGCTGCCGGGGCGGTCGTCGTGGACTCCGCCGGCCGGCCCCGCGGCTGGCTGCCGGCCGCCCGCGCCACCGGGGTGGGGACGGCGGGGGCGGCGATGCAGCCGGCCGGGGAGCCGGTCCCGGCGACGGCCACGCTCAAGACCGGGCTGTCGGTGCTGCTGCGCTCCGACGCCGACGCGGTGCCGGTCGTCGACGGCGGCGGGAAGTACCTCGGCGTCCTCACCGCCGGCACGGTGCACACCACGCTGCGCCGGTCGGTCACCACCGGCTGACCCCGGTCGGCGTCCCCGGTCGCGACCTCAGCGCCGGACCGTGAGGACGACCGACCTCGGTGCGCCGGTCGCCGTCGAGTAGGAGATGGTCACCTGCGTGTCGCGGCTCGGCCGCTGGCTCGTGGTGGTGACCGTGAAGCTCGCACTGGTGGCACCCGCGGGCAGGTAGGGCGAGCTCGGGTTCGCCGTCAGCCGCGAGCTCGAGTCCCCGAAGAGGAACATCCCGCCCTCGGGCGCCGGGCCGCTCATCGTGACGGTGCCCGTGACGGTCGAGCCGTACCGGACCGAGGTGGAGCGCAGGGTGACCGCGGTGACGGCCGGCACGGTGACGGCCGACTCCGTGACCCGCACCGTGTAGGCCCCGGCCTCGCCGGAGACGGTCCGGATGTCCAGCACGTTGCCGCTGTAGACCTGGTTGTCCGGGGTGTAGGTCAGGAAGCCGTACTCGCCGGCCGGCAGGACGTCGGTCGTGAAGCGCTCGTAGCTGCTCGGCGACGTCGAGCCGTCGATCATCGTGCCCGAGCCGTCGGGGTTCACGCGGTAGAGGCCGCCGATGACCAGCCCGCCGGAGGTCCCCAGGCCCAGGGCCGACCCGGCGGCGGTGATCTCGCCGGTGTAGGCCTTCCCCCCGGTCGCGGTGAACCGGAAGAAGTCGACGTCCTGCCCGGCCGACGTGCGGGGGAACGGGTTGGGGGCCTGGCAGATCGCCCGCGTCACCGTGCCGCCGACGGCGACCGGCGCGGCGACGCCCGCGGAGAACCCGACGTCGCCGTCGGGCTCCCAGGCGTCGGGTGCGCAGTCGGCCGGCACCGCCGCCGAGGCGGGCGCGGTCAGGAGGGTCGCGGCCGTGACGGTGCCGACCACGAGGAGGACGCGAGCGCGGCGGGAGGACATGGCGCGGAAGCTATTCTTGAAGTGTCAAGCACTTCCATCGGTCGATGGTCGTACGACCCCCGGGTGCCCACCCCGGTCGGCGGGCCGTCCGGCCGGGGCTCCTCAGGCGGGGACGGCGCCGTCGTCGTCCTCCGACGGCGGCACGCGGCAGACGTGCTCCAGCCACAGCGCGGCCCCGGTGAGCGCCACGGAGGAGAGGACGCCGATCACCCCGGCCACCGTGTCGTCCGCTGCGGCGTCCAGCCGGCCGAGCGCGGGCACGACGTACAGCAGCACGCCGGCCCACACGCCGGTGAAGGCCGCGCCCACGTACGCGCTGGCCTGGGCGAGGACCGCGACCCGGGCCACCAGCATCGGCTCCAGCGGGCGTGCGCCCTCCGGCCGGGGCGCGGCGGGGCTCGCCGCGGCCGGCGGCCGGCCTCCGCGGGCGCCGCGGCGGGCGGCGCGCAGAGCACCGAGCCGGCGGCTCAGCGTGCGGGCCGCCATGGCCTCGGCGACGGCGAGCAGCGCCACCGGCACCGGCAGCCACCAGCGCAGCGGCGGCAGGTCGCCGTAGGCCGCGCGCACGACCAGCCAGGTGGCCACGGCCAGGCCGACGGCGACGACGAGCAGGTCCCGCCGGCTGACCGGCTTCACGGCCGCTCCGCCCAGCGCACCACCGCGTCGGCGTCCTCCCGCGGCAGCGCGGCGAGCAGGCCGGCGACCGGACCGTGCCCGGGCAGCACGGCGTCCGGCTCGACCTCCGCCCACGGCACCAGCACGAAGGCCCGCTCGTGCGCGCGGGGGTGCGGCAGGGTGAGCGCCGGGTCACCGGAGATCACCGGCGTGCCGTCGTCGGCGGTCACGGCGACCACGTCGACGTCGAGGGTCCGGGCGCCCCAGCGGACCTCGCGGGTGCGCCCGGCGGCCTGCTCCAGCTCGTGCGCTCGGGCCAGCCACCCGGCGGCGTCACGCGGGCCCTGGACCAGCGCGACCGCGTTCAGGTAGGGCGGCTGCTCGACCGGGCCCCAGGGAGGGGTCTCGTAGAGCGCGGAGACGGCGACCAGCCCGTCGGCCACCAGCCCGTCGAGCGCCTCGCGCAGGGTCGCGGCGCGGTCCCCGAGGTTGGCGCCCAGTGACAGCACCGCACGACTCACCGGCGCTCACGCCGGATGACCACCGTGACGTCGTCGAAGGGGACGCCGAGCTCGGCGTCGGGCTTGTGCACCGCGATCTCGACGGCGTCGACGAGGGGGTTCGCCAGGCAGGCGTCGGCCATCCGCTGGGCGAGGGTCTCGAGGAGGTCGACCGGTTCCCCGGTGAGGATGCCGTGCAGCGCCTGGGCCAGCTCGGCGTAGTTCACCGTCTTCCCCAGGTCGTCCCCGGCCGCGGCCGGCGCGGTGTCCAGCTCCAGGACGACGTCCACCGAGAAGGTCTGGCCCCGCTCCCGCTCCCAGTCATAGACGCCGTGGTGCGCGTGGGCGGTGATGCCGCGGACGGTGATCCGGTCGGGTCGGGAGGACGGGCGGTCACTGGGCACGGGATCGGCTCTCCTGTCGGGCGCGCCGGACGGCGGCGACGGTGCGCACCGCATCGGCCGAGGCAGCGGCGTCGTGCACCCGCACGCCCCAGGCACCGGCCTCGGCGGCGAGCACGGTGGTGGCGAGGGTCGCGGCGTCGCGCTGCTCGGCCGGGCGCACGGTCCCGTCGGCGGCGGCCAGCTCGCGGCCCAGGAAGGTCTTGCGGGAGGCGCCGACGAGGACCGGCAGGCCGAGGGCCACGATCCGGTCCAGCCCCGCCAGCACCCGCCAGTTGTGCCCGGCCCGCTTGGCGAACCCCAGGCCCGGGTCGAGCACCAGCTGACCGGGGTCGACACCGGCGGCGACGACGTCCTCCACGCGGGCGGTCAGCTCGGCGCACACCTCGGTGACGACGTCGCCGTAGCGGGCCGCGGCGTACATCTCCCGGCTGTGCCCGCGCCAGTGCATCAGCACCCAGGGGACGCCGGACCCGGCGACGAGCTCGGCCATGTTCCGGTCGGCCAGCCCGCCGCTCACGTCGTTGACCAGCGTGGCACCGGCCCCGATGGCCGCCTCGGCGACCTCGGCGCGGGTGGTGTCGACGCTGACCCGGACGCCCGCGGCGGCCAGCTCGCGGACGACCGGCAGCACCCGGCGGCACTCCTCGTCGGCGTCGACCCGGTCCGCGCCGGGGCGGGTCGACTCGCCGCCGACGTCGACGTAGTCCGCGCCGGCGGCGTGCATGGCCAGGCCGTGCGCGATCGCGGTGGAGGCGTCGGCGAAGCAGCCGCCGTCGGAGAACGAGTCGGGGGTGACGTTCAGGACCCCCATCACCACGCAGCGCCCGGGCCGCGGGAGCCGGCTGCGGTCGTCCACGTCTGTCGAGGTCACCGCCCCAGGACGAGGCTCATCGCCTCGGCGCGGGTGGCCGCGCTGTCGCGGAACATGCCGCGCACCGCCGAGGTGACCGTGGAGGAGCCGGGCTTGCGGATGCCGCGCATGCCCATGCACAGGTGCTCGGCCTCGATCACCACGATGACGCCCCGCGGCTTGAGGACGTCGTTGAGCGCGTCGGCGATCTGCCGGGTCATCCGCTCCTGGACCTGGGGCCGGCGGGCGTAGATGTCCACGAGCCGCGCCAGCTTGGACAGGCCGGTGACCCGGCCGTCCGCCCCGGGGATGTAGCCGACGTGCGCCACGCCGTGGAAGGGCACCAGGTGGTGCTCGCAGGTCGAGTACATCGGGATGTCCTTGACCAGCACCAGCTCGTCGTGGTCCTCGTCGAACACCGTGGCGAGCACCTCGGCCGGGTCCTGCCACAACCCGGCGAAGGTCTCCGCGTAGGCGCGGGCCACCCGGCCCGGGGTGTCCTGCAGCCCGGGCCGGTCGGGGTCCTCCCCCACCGCGATGAGCAGCTCGCGCACGGCGGCCGCGGCCCGTGCGTGGTCGACCGTCCCCGGGACGGGGCGCACCTCGTCCTCTGGCTCCTCGGCGATCTCGCTCATGACGTGCTCCTCGGCGGCGGTCGGTGGCTGGGACCTGCGGGTCAGGACCCGGTCACGGTTGCACGTGCGCGCCGACGTCGCCCACCGGGTTGGGCTTGTCGAGCACGTGCCCGTTGCCGTTGACCAGCTGCGCCTGCTCGGCCGGGGTGAGGACCGGCGGCTGGTCGGACGGCGTCCGCTTGCCGAAGCCGTTGTAGGGCGCGAGCGAGGGCCGCTTGGTGACCGGCGCGCAGATGCGGGCCATGTCCTCCTTGGAGAGGGTCTCCTTCTCGATCAGCTCCAGGACGAGCTGGTCGAGCACCGGCCGGTGCTCGACGAGGATCTCCCACGCCTCGTCGTGCGCCGCCTCGATGAGCGCGCGCACCTCCGCGTCGATGTCGGCGGCGACGGCCTCGGAGTAGTCCGGCCGCGACCCCATGTCCCGGCCGAGGAACGGCTCGGAGTCGGTGCTGCCGTACTTCACCGCACCCAGCTTGGCGCTCATGCCGTACTGGGTGACCATCGCCCGGGCCATCGAGGTGGCCTTCTCGATGTCGTTGCCGGCGCCGGTGGTGGGCTCGTGGAACACCAGTTCCTCGGCCGCGCGACCGCCCAGCGCGTAGGCGAGGGTGTCGATCATCTCCGACCGGGTCTGGGTGTACTTGTCCTCGGTCGGCAGCACCAGCGTGTGCCCCAGCGAGCGCCCGCGCGGCAGGATCGTCACCTTGTGCACCGGGTCCAGGTTGGGCAGCGCGTGCGCCACCAGCGCGTGCCCGCCCTCGTGGTAGGCGGTGACCTTCTTCTCCTTCTCGCTCATCGCCCGCGTCTTGCGCTCGGGGCCGGCGATGACGCGGTCGATCGCCTCCTCGATGGTCGCGTCGGTGACGACGGTCGCGTTCTCGCGGGCGGTGAGCAGGGCGGCCTCGTTGAGGACGTTGGCCAGGTCCGCGCCGGTGAAGCCGGGGGTGCGCCGGGCCACGGTCTCCAGGTCGACGTCGGGGGCGAGCGGCTTGCCCTTGCCGTGGACGGCGAGGATGGCCTTGCGCCCCTCGAGGTCGGGCCGGTCGACGGCGATCTGGCGGTCGAAGCGGCCGGGGCGCAGCAGCGCCGGGTCCAGGACGTCGGGCCGGTTGGTGGCCGCGATGAGGATGACCCCGCCCTTGACGTCGAAGCCGTCCATCTCGACGAGCATCTGGTTGAGCGTCTGCTCGCGCTCGTCGTGACCGCCGCCCATGCCGGCGCCGCGCTGCCGGCCGACCGCGTCGATCTCGTCGACGAAGATGATCGCCGGGGCGTTCTCCTTCGCCTGGGTGAACAGGTCGCGGACGCGGCTGGCGCCCACCCCGACGAACATCTCGACGAAGTCCGAGCCGGAGATCGAGAAGAACGGCACCCCGGCCTCCCCGGCCACGGCGCGGGCGAGCAGCGTCTTGCCGGTGCCGGGCGGCCCGAACAGCAGGACGCCCTTGGGGATCTTGGCGCCCACGGCCTGGAACTTCACCGGGTTCTGCAGGAAGTCCTTGATCTCGTGCAGTTCCTCGATGGCCTCGTCGGCGCCGGCCACGTCGGCGAACGTCGTCTTCGGCATGTCCTTGGTGAGCTGCTTGGCCTTGGACTTGCCGAAGGCCATGACGCCGCGGCCGCCGCCCTGCATCGAGTTGAACAGCCAGAACAGCAGGAGCAGCAGGATCACGAAGGGCAGGAAGCTGATCAGGACGCTGACGAAGAGGTTGTCCTGCGTGACGTTCGTGTCGAACGGGACGCCGTCCCCGGTCTGAGCGCCCTCGCCGTCCTGCCCCGAGACGAGGTCGAAGATGTCGTCAGCGGCGCCGCTGGAGAAGGAGGCGGTGATCCGGTCGCTGCCCTCGACCGGGTTGGTCAGCTCGATGTCGAGCGTCTGCTCCCGGTCGTTGATGACGACGTTCTCGGCGTTGCCGTCCCGGATCTGCTCGAGGGCGGTGGCCGTGGAGACCTCCTGGTACTCCTCACCGCCTGCGAACATGCTGGAGAAGCCCACCGCCAGCAGGATGACGAGGACGACCCAGAACCACACGGAGCGGAAGATCTTCTTGCGTTCCATACACCGATGCCGGGCGACCCTGACGGGCCGGACCCGTCGACCCTCCTGATCGTCCGGGGGACGCGTCCCGCGCCCCGGGTGGCACCCGCGCGCCGGTGCAGCGTCGTTGCGCCCGACGGTACACCGGGGCACCTGTGCAGACCCCGGGCGAAACCTGCGAGTAACCCGTTCGCGCGGGCGGTCGTGTCGCCGTCCTCCGGACCGCTCCGCCGGCCGCAGGCCGACGTCAGGAGGAGTACACCTCGGCCCGGAGGGTCGCGATGTAGGGCAGGTCGCGGTAGCGCTCGGCGTAGTCCAGCCCGTAGCCGATGACGAACTCGTTGGGGATGTCGAAGCCGATGTAGCGCACCGGCACCTCGACCTTGACCGCGTCGGGCTTGCGCAGCAGCGCGCAGACCTCCAGCGACGCCGGGCCGCGGCCACCCAGGTTCTTGAGCAGCCAGGAGAGGGTCAGGCCCGAGTCGATGATGTCCTCGAGCACCAGCACGTGCTTGTCGCTGATGTCGCGGTCGAGGTCCTTGAGGATCCGGACCACCCCCGAGGAGCTCGTCGCGCTGCCGTAGGAGGACACGGCCATGAACTCCATCTGGGTGGGCAGCTGCAGCGCCCGCGCGAAGTCGCTCATGAAGAGGACGGCGCCCTTGAGGACGCCGACCAGGAGCACCTCCTTGCCGACGTAGTCGCGGGCGACCGCGGCGGCGAGCTCGGTGATCTTGTCCTGGATCTGCTCCTCGCTGAGCAGGACGTGGTCGATGTCCGGGCCGTACCCGTGGTCGGGACCGAGTCCCCCGGAGGTGCTGGCGGGGTCCGTCACGGGTGGGGCTCCTCGGGGGTTGCGGGGCCGGGGGCGGTGCCGCGGCCCGACGGCGGCTGCAGGACCAGCCTGCCAGACGACCGGACGACGCCCGCGCCGCCGGGTAGGTCGACCCGGCCCTGACCGCGCCAGGCAGTGACCAGCGTCTCCACCGCCTGCAGGTGCACCGCGTGCAGATCGGGGACGCCGGCCGCCCGCAGCCACCCGCGCAGCACCCTCCGGCGGACGGCGGCGGGCAGGGGCGCGAGGGGCCGGGCGGGCAGGCCGCCGTCCCCGGCCTCGGCGGCCAGCCGGGCCAGCTCGGCGGCGGCGAGCCCGTCGAGGGCGTCGAGGTCCTCGCGGAGCAGGCCGGCGGTGCGCGCGAGGGCCGGGGCGACCCCGCCGCCGAGCACCTGCTCCAGCAGCGGCAGCACCTCGGTCCGCAGCCGCACCCGGGTGTAGGCGGGGTCGCCGTTCCACGGGTCGTCCCAGACGGGCAGCCCCTGGTCGGCGCAGGCCCGGCGGGTGGTCGCCCGGCGGACGCCCAGCAGCGGCCGCCACCAGAGCACCCCGTCGTCCTCCCGCTCGGCGACCATGCCGGCGACCGAGCGCGGACCCGAGCCCCGGCCGAGACCCAGCAGCACGGTCTCGGCCTGGTCGTCGAGGGTGTGCCCGAGCGCGACGCGGGCGCCGTGCTCCCCGGCCGCCCCGGCCAGGGCCTGCCGGCGGGCCGCCCGGGCGGCGGCCTCGGGCCCGCCGGCGGCGGTCACCTGCACGGCGAGCACCAGCACCGGATCCAGCCCGAGGTCGCGCAGCAACCCCGCCGTCCGTTCCGCCCGCTCGGCCGAACCGGGCTGCAGGCCGTGGTCGACGGTCACGCCACCCACCCGGACGCCGGCGTGCCGCGCCTCGAAGGCCAGCGCCGCGGCGAGGGCGACCGAGTCCGCTCCCCCGCTGCAGGCCGCGAGCACCGGCCGGGCCGAGGAGCGCAGCGCGGGCCGGACGGCGCGGCGCAGCGCAGCCACCGCCGGCGGCGGCCCGGGCACGGCGGGTCAGGCGGGGATGGCCGGGCGGCCGATGACGCGCTCCACCCAGCGGGCGGGTGCGGTGAGCTCCTCGATCCGCGGCAGCGCGTCCGGGCCGCTCCACACGCGGTTGAAGCCCTCCATGCCGACGAGGTCGACCACGCCGCCGACGAAGAACCGGCCGTCGGCGTACTGCTTCATCTTCTGCTCCAGGCCCAGGAGCCGGCGCAGCACCCGGTCGACGGGCCCGCGGCCCTTGCGCCGCTGGGCGAAGCGCTTGCGCAGCGTCCGGACCGACGGGACGACGTCCGGCCCGACCCCGTCCATCACGTACTCGGCGTGCCCCTCGACCAGGCTCATCACCGCGGTCACCCGGTCCAGGACGGCGCGCTGCGCCGGATCGCCGACCAGCGCCATCAGGCCCTGGGGCTCGTCGCCGTCGCCGTCCCCGCCGCGGACGGCGTCGCCGAGGCTGCGGACGACGTCGCGCAGCCGGTCGCGCAGGACGTCGGCGTCCAGGTCGGTCACCTCGACGAACTCGGTGATGAGCGACTCGAGGTGCCCGTGCAGCCAGGGGACCCCGGTGAACTGCAGCTGGTGGGTCACCTCGTGCAGGCACACCCACAGCCGGAAGTCGCCGGGGTCCACGCCCAGCCGGCGCTCGGCGTCGACGATGTTCGGCGCCACGAGCAGCAGCCGGCCGCCGCTGCCGAACACCTCGTACTGGCCGAGCACCCGCGAGGACAGGAAGGACAGCAGGGCGCCGGCCTGCACGCCGGTGGCGCGGGAGCCGATCGCGGTGGCGACCGGACCGGGCCGGCGGCCCTGCCGCTCGGCGAGCTGGTCGACGAGGGGGTCCAGCAGCGCGGACATCCCCGCGGTGTTCGCGTCGACCCAGCCGGGCCGGTCGACGACGGCGACCTCGGGCACCGGACCGCCGGGTGCCGGCCGCAGGCCGGTGAGGCCCTCGACGTGGCTGACGGCGACGGCCGCCGCCTCGTGCAGTTCGCGGACGACGGCGGCGGCCTCCTCCCGCGTCGTCTCCGGGCCCGGGCCGGCGAGCCGGCGGGCGGTGCGTCCGGCGAGGTCCCAGTCGACCAGCGAGGCGGCACGGCTCATCGGTTCACCGTACGCGCGCGCCGGGTCCCGGCGCCTCGAGCCGGGAGCGACCGCAGGTCAGGAGCAGCCGCAGGCCGCCAGGGCGGAGGCGGCCGCGTCGAGCGCGTCCTCGGCCGGCTGCCCCCCTCCCGAGACCTGGTCGGCCACGACCGCGAAGGCCAGCAGCCGGCCGTCGGCGGTGACGACCGTGCCCGCCAGGGCGTGCACCCCGAGCAGGGTGCCCGTCTTCCCGCGCACCGAGCCGGGCGCGGTCGCCGGGTCGGCGTCCCCGCGATCGGCGAGCGTGCCGTCGTACCCGGCCACCGCGAGCCCGGAGACGACCGCCCCCGTTCCGGGCACCGAGCCGTCGGCGGCGGCGGTGAGCAGCCGCGTGAGCAGCGCCGCGGGCACCCGGTCGGACGCCGACAGGCCGCTGCCGTCGGCGAGCGCGACACCGGTGAGGTCGAAGCCCGCCTCCTCGAGGGCGGCCGGGACGGCGTCGGCCGCGCCGTCGAAGGTGGCGGGCAGCCCGCGGGCCAGCGCCACGTGCCGGGCCAGGGCCTCGGCCAGGACGTTGTCCGACAGGGCCAGCATCTGCTCGACCAGCCGGCCGACCGGCGCGGAGTCGACCGTGCCGAGCTCCCGGGCGTCCGCGGGGGCCTCGCCCAGCCGCACGGCCGCGTCGGGGGCACCCAGTGCCGCGGCGAGCGCGCGGCCGGCGTCGGTGCCCGGCGCGCCGCTGCGTGCGGGGGCACCGGGAGCCAGGCGGGCGCCGTCGACGGCGGTGGCGGTGATCGGCGCGGCGTAGCTCGACGGAGCGTCGCCCGGACCCCAGCCGGGCGCGGTCAGCGGGCCGGTGAACAGGCCGTTGTCCACGACGACCGCGGTGACCGGCGCCCCCGCCAGCGCGCCCCGGACCTGGTCGGCCAGGTCCTCGACGGTCGCCGCGCCGGGATAGGTCAGCGAGGGCGACGTCGTCGACAGGGTCGGGTCGCCGCCGCCCACCAGGACGATCTCGCCGGGCGCGGCACCGGCGACCACGGTCGTGGCCAGCGTGTCGTCCGGGTCGAGGGTGGTCAGCGTCGCCATCGCGGTCAGCAGCTTGGCCGTCGAGGCCGGGACGGCGGGCCGGTCGCCGTCCCGGTCCAGGAGCACCTCGTCGGTGGCGACGTCCACCACGTGTGCCACCGGGGCCGCGCCGAGGGCCGGCGAGGCGAGCAGCGGCGCCAGCACGGCCTCGAGGGCCGAGGGGTCGGGCGCGGGGGAATCGGCCGGCAGCGCGGCGAGCACCGGGGCCGGCTCGCCGATCCCGGGCAGCTGCGCGCCGTCGACCGGCGCGCCGTCGGAGGCGCCGCCGGAGGCGTCGTCCCCACCCAGGACGCGGACCACGAGGACGACGGCGACGGCGAGGACGACGACCACCGCGAGGCCTGCCAGGACCAGCCGGCGGCGGAGGCGCGAGTACTTCGGCGTGACGGTCGTCGACCCGCTCGACGCGATGGTGCCCACCCCCCGGGACGACCTCCGGCGCGGGTGCCGGGAGCCGTGGGCCACACTACGAGACGTGCAGTTCGACGTGACGGTAGAGATCCCCAAGGGCCAGCGGAACAAGTACGAGCTGGACCACGCCACCGGCCGCATCCGCTTGGACCGGATGCTCTTCACCTCCACCCGCTATCCGGCGGACTACGGGTACATCGAGAACACCCTCGGTCAGGACGGCGACCCGCTCGACGCGCTGGTCCTGCTGGAGGAGCCGACGTTCCCCGGGTGCCTCATCACCTGCCGGGCGATCGGCATGTTCCGGATGACCGACGAGGCCGGCGGGGACGACAAGGTCCTCACCGTCCCGGCGACCGACCCGCGGATGTCGCACCTGAAGGACATCACCGACGTGTCGGAGTTCGACCGGCTGGAGATCCAGCACTTCTTCGAGACCTACAAGGACCTGGAGCCGGGCAAGTCGGTCGAGGGCGCCGAGTGGGTGGGGCGCGCCGAGGCGGAGGCGGAGATCGAGGCCTCGCTGCAGCGCGCCCGCGAGGCCGAGCCGCACCACTGAGGCACCGGCCACCCCGGCGCACTCCTCGCACGGGCCCGGGGACCGGCCGGTCGACCGGACCGAGCGCACGACGGACTTCGACGGCGGTGCACCCCCGGGGGTGCACCGCCGTCGGCGTGTCCGCGGCCGGCCCGGCTCAGCAGTTGGCCCGGCCCCACTGGTCGACGGCGGTGCCCGCGTCGACCAGCTCCGTCTGCAGCTCCAGCAGCTCGCCGGTCAGCTCGCGGCCGGACGAGGGGTCGGCGGGGTCGACCCGCTCGACGAGGTCGAGCAGGTCCCGCCACGCGGACACCAGACGCCCCCACTCGTCGGCGACGTCGTCGGGCGGCTGCACCTCCTCCATCCGGGCGACCGCGTCCTCGAGGGCGGCGACGGCGGCCGCCGGGTCGGTCTGCACGTCCTCGAAGTCGGCGGTGATGTCGGCCAGCAGGTCCGGCACGTCGGTGCAGAAGATCTCCTGCCGCTCCTCGTCGGAGGGGACGGGGGCCACCCCGTCGGCCGGGGACGCGGCTCCGGCGACCTCGGAGGTGCACCCGGCGGCCAGGGCCGCGGTCGCCAGGAGGGTCAGGGTGCCGCTACGTCGTCCCACCTCAGCACCGTAACGGCGCCGGCCGGACGCCGGCGGCGGCGGGTACGGCGACGCCGCGCCGGAGCGGGAGCCCTCGGGGCCCGTCCGGCGCGGCGTCTCTGCGGCCTGCCTCGCGGGCAGGCCCGTGCTCAGGCGGTCTGCGCCTTCTGCCGCAGGTCGTACAGCTTCCGCCACTCGTGCTTGGACCGGATCGTGGTGTCCACCTCCGGGCTCAGCGCGCGCAGGGCGCCGACGGTGGCGTCGGCCCGGGCGATGTGCTGGAACGGGTCGAGGCCGAAGAACCGGGTGGTGTTCTCCCAGAGGATCTTGTGCACCTCGTCGTCGGGAACGCCCGAGCCCTGCATCTCGGCGTTGACGAACTCCGGGGCGTTGGGCCAGATGGAGTCCGAGTGCGGGTAGTCGCACTCCCAGGCGATGATGTCGACGCCGATGTC